>CAJAHZ010000434.1 GCA_903939665.1 uncultured Pseudomonadota bacterium
CGGCGGTCGTGCGCCGCGCCGCAAAACGGCTTCGATACGGGCAACCAGTTCACGCGGATCAAAAGGCTTGCCGACATAGTCGTCGGCGCCCATTTCGAGGCCAAGCACACGATCTACAGTCTCGTCGCGGGCTGTCAACATAATCACCGGCAGTGTCTCGCCGCGCGCGCGCAGTCGCCGGCAGGCCGCCAGACCGTCCTCACCGGGCATCATCAGATCAAGGATCAGCAGGTGCGGACGGTAGCGTTCAAGGTAGGCATCAAGCTGGCGCGTATCGGCAAGCAACAGGGTATCGAAACCGTGACGGGCGAGGTAGGTCGCCAGCAGCTGGCGCAGCTCGGGGTCGTCGTCGATCAGGAGAATTTTCTTCATGGCCATGCCTTGATACGGTATGGCTTCATTCTATGCCGCGATCCAGCCAGCGCTGCGTTGCTGAAACAATTTGCAATTGACGAAGCGCGTGGCGAAATCGTTTGCAACAGGGGCCGGCAGAAAATGGCATCGTCACCTGAAGCTTGCTTCGGGAGTGATTAACCTAAACAGACAGGAGTTACACCATGAAACTCACACGCACGGCAAAGACCCTGGCCATCGCAGCAGCCCTGACACTCGGCGCAGCCGCCACCGCTTTTGCGGTGGCGCCGCCGGAAGGCAGGCACTGCAGTCCGGGGCAAGGCATGGCCCAAGGGATGGCGCACGGCATGAAAGAAATGTCGCGTCTGCATGCCAGCCTCAAGCTCGACGCGAATCAGGAAGCGCTCTGGCAGGAAGCTGAACAGGTGGCCAAGGAACACATGGGCGGCATGCGGGAAAAGATGCAGAAGCAGCGTGAAGCAGCGCTGGCCACGCTCAGCCAGCCGGGCGCCGACCTGCGCGCCGTGATGAAGCAGATGGATGAAGCCAGAAACGCGGGGCATCAGCAGCACGAAGCCGATCGGGAGCGCTGGCTGACGGTCTACGACAGCCTCAACCCTGAGCAGAAGGAAAAGGCGCGCCTCTTCTTCAAAAGCAGGATGGAAAGCTTCGGGAAGGGCAAGTCCGGTCGGAGCTAGGCTGGAGATAGTCGGAAACAGGCGGGCTTTGCCCGCCTGAATGTGAGCGTCCGTATCTCCCGGCGGATGAATTTCCGATCGACGCGACGCCGCACCATTGATACAGCATACCGGGCCGATACCGCGCCCGTATCGTGCAAACCGCCTTCAAACATGTACATACCTCAAGACAGCGTGTAGCATCAAGCGGGGTTTCATTTCAAACAAGATCAGTCGTTTTGAATTTTCCGCTGCCGAGAATAACAATCAGCAGTTGGCTATCGGCAAAAATGAAAAATGGGGAATGAACAAAAGGCGGCATCGGAATACGCTTTCGATGGCCTGATCGCTTGTCATGAATGCGACGGTCTGCATCGCATAACGACAGTTCCTGCGCGCGGCAGTGCGCTGTGCCGCCGCTGCGGCGCACTGCTCTATCGCAACATGCCGCGCAGTCTTGATCACTCAGCCGCGCTGTACCTCGCCGCACTGATGTTGTTCCTCCTTGCCAACACCTTCCCGTTTGTGGCCCTGCAATATGGCGGTCGCATCGAGCAAAGCCTGCTTGGGTCTGCTGGCCTGGCATTGCAACAATCGGGAATGGAGGCAATCGGGATTCTCGTCCTGCTGACGAGCGTCGTCTTTCCGTTTCTTACCATTACCGGGATGCTTTACCTTCTGCTGCCACTGCGCTTTGGCATTCGCCCCAAATGGATGACGCAGGTCTGGCGAATGGTGCGGACGCTCAACCCCTGGAGCCTGGTAGGCGTCTTCATGCTCGGTTTATTGGTTTCGATCGTAAAGCTGCAGGACATGGCGGTGATCGTTCCAGGCGTTGCCTTCTATGCTTTCATTGGTCTTCTGGTGATTTCATCTGCGGCGGTTGCGAGCTTCGACCCGGCCGCCCTTTGGCCACGAATGGGGCCAGTACCCGACGAGGCGGCAAGCGATGGCGTCATTCAGAGTGCCGAAGCAATGGGCTACATCACATGTCATGTCTGCGATCTGTTGATCCGCGCCAAGCCCGGCAGCGGCCAGTCGCACTGCCCACGCTGCGGCAGTGCCACACACGGAATCCGTGCCACCGAGAGTATTTCCAATACCTGGGCGTTGCTCATGGCGGCCTCGGTTCTTATCGTGCCGGCCAATTTATATCCCGTCATGACGGTAACGCGATTTGGCATGGGCGAACCCAACACGATCTTATCGGGCGTCATTCACCTGATCGAAGATGGCGCCTGGCCACTGGGAGTACTGGTGTTTGTTGCCAGCTTCGTCGTTCCAATCAGCAAAATCCTGGCCCTCATTTTCCTTCTGGTGACGACCCAGCGCGGCTCACTCTGGCGCCAGCGCGACCGTACGATGCTTTACCGCATCACGGAAGTGGTTGGCGCCTGGTCCATGGTGGATATTTTCCTGGTAGGTATCCTGGTTGCCTTGGTCAGGATGGATGGACTTGCGATTGTTTACCCGGGTATCGGAGCGAGTTTTTTTGGTGCATCTGTCGTTCTGACCATGATTGCGGCAAGAATCTTTGACCCCCGAATGATCTGGAATCCACCCGCCAGAAGAGATGCGGAGGCGGCAAAGTGACCGAACCTCTGGTACGCGAACGCAACCTTCCCTCCTTGATATGGCTGATTCCCGTCCTGACCGCGATTCTCGGTGGATGGTTGATCGTACATACTTTTTCGGACCGCGGACCGCTGGTTACGATCACGTTCCGGACGGCGGACGGCATCGAGATCGAAAAAACCAGAATCAAGTACAAGAGCCTGAATATCGGGGTCGTCGAGGGCGTCAGTTTCAGCCCGGACTTTTCAAAAGTTGAGGTTCGCGCCCGACTCAACAAGGATGCGGGTAATTTTCTGCGCCGCGACACGCGTTTCTGGGTCGTCCGACCGACGCTCAGCGCACGCGGAATTTCCGGCCTCGGAACGCTCTTGTCCGGTGCCTACATCGAACTCGAACCCGGCGAGGGGGCACCCCAGTCGCTGTTCGTGGGCCTCGAGTCTCCGCCAGTACTGCACTCCGACATGGCAGGGAAACGAGTTACCCTGATGGCGCGCCAACTCGGTTCCATCGAACGCGGATCGCCGCTCGTCTATCAGGGCATCGCCGCAGGGGAGGTTCTGGGCTACGAAATGGCGAATGACACGCGCAACGTACTGATTCACGCCTTCGTCAAGGCGCCGTTCGACGGACTGTTGCGCAGCAATACCCGTTTCTGGAACGGTAGCGGCATTGATCTTTCGGTCGGCCCCAATGGTTTTCAACTGAAAACAGAATCCATACAGACCCTGCTTTTTGGTGGCATCGCATTCGACACGCCTGACACACCGGATTCAGGCATCGAAGACATTACTGGCCTTGTATTCACCCTGCATGATGATCTCAAGTCAATCAAGGATCAGTCGTACACAAGCAAGGTTCGCTTCGTGCTGTATTTTGAGGACTCCGTACGTGGCTTGAGCGTTGGCGCGCCAGTGGAATTCAAGGGTATCAAAGTGGGGTCTGTTGTTGATGTTCGCCTGGACTACGACGAACGTAATTCGACATTTCACATCCCGGTCGTCATAGAAATCGAACCGGAGCGGATCGCCGATCGCGGCCAGTTGATGAAACGCTCACCCAAGGACGCTTTCCAGACCCTGGTAAAGCGGGGTTTACGCGCCCGACTGCAGTCGGGCAGCCTGCTGACGGGGCAATTGTTTGTGGATCTCGACATGCACCCGAAAGCCCCTTTGCGACTCGCCAAGCTTAATCGTCCCGAAGCGGAGCTGCCTACCATCCGGGGTGCTGGCATCGAGCAGGCCGTCGCAAGCATGAGTGGCATCGTCAGCAAGCTGGATCAGGTCGACTTCGCGGCCATTGGGTCCGAACTCCATAGCGCCTTGAAAGGCGCCAATGCCCTGGTCAGCGAGCCTGCATTGCAATCCTCTCTGGTCGACCTGTCGGCTTCGCTGGCGAGCTTGCGCAATATCCTGCGCGTGGTCGATAGCCGTGCCGAACCCATTACAACGAATCTGGAGCAGGCCTTGCTGTCGGCCCGCGAGTCGCTCGACAAGGCCCGAGAGACCATGACGCTGGTCGACGGGGTGATCTCGCCCGAAGCGCCCATGCACCACCATGCCCTCCGGTTGACTGAGGAACTGACAGCAACCACGCGCTCGCTCAGGCACCTGATTGATATGCTGGAGCGGAACCCTCAGGCCCTTCTGTTGGGCAAGAAGCCAATGAAGGAACAGGAAAAACAATGAGTCTGCCTACACGCCTGGCCGGGCCCCTCGTTGTCGTCGTGCTTGTCGCGTTGCTGGGGGGATGCGTTACCCCGGGGCCAAGCACCCGGTTTTATACACTGACGCCTGTCGTCGAGGCGCAACCGGGCAATGCGCGCCCAGTCGCCGAACAATCGCCGGCAAGGCCGCGCATGGTGGTGGTCAAGGATATTCGTCTGCCGCTCTATCTCGACCGCCCCCAAATCGTGACCCGTGGCGCTGGCAACAGCCTCGAGTGGTCCGAGATCGACCAGTGGGGAGGGGGGCTGCGCGATGACATGGCACGTATCCTGGCGATGAATCTAGGGCGCCTGCTGGAGGGCGATCGTGTCGTGGCTGCGCCGTACCCAGCTGCCAAATCCCCCGACTGCCGCATTGAGGTGGAAATACGCAGCTTTGAACGTCAATCTACAGGACGGGTTGAGTTGATTGCCCAATGGTGGATCACGCGAGGTAGTGACGGGACGCTTCTAGAGAGTTCTGAAGGCACGTTTCTTGGCGACTCCGTTTCTGATGGCGCCTCCTACGACGGACTGGCCAATGCCATGAGCGCAGTCTACGGCAAACTGGCTCAGGCGATTGCTCAAAGCGTCCGCTCGCATGTAGCGAGGAACACATGACCCCCACCGTATTCGTATTTTTTATACTAAGCATTCTGGCCGGCAGTGCGGGAGCGCAGAGTGGTCAGCAATTGATTGAAAAATCGCTGCGAAACCATGCGCTACCCACCCATATCTACGAAGAGCAGGCGCTGGTGATGACTGATCGCCAGGGAAAACTGACCGTGCGTACGCTCCGTTCCTACACGATCCACCACGAAAATGAGCGCAAGAACCTGCGAGTGATCGAAACCCCATCGGATGCCAAGGGCACTGCCATCTACATTGTGAGCAATTCGCAGGGCAAGGCGTACCACAGCCTGCCGGCAACCAGCCCGGCGTTCGGGTCAAATTTCACGCTCGCCGACCTGGAGACAGAGCAAGTCAAAGATTTCCGCTATGAACGCGAGGGGGATCAGGTTCTTGAGCGTGTGCTGCACTACGTGCTGCGAGCAGTTCCTCTCGACGATTCCATTATCCGGCGGACGGGCTACCACGAACGCCGGCTCTATCTGCGCAAGGACAACCTGTTTGTCAGCCGGATCGAATACCTGGACAGGCACGACCGTCAGACCCGACGCCAGACCTTCCGCGACCCCACCCCGGATGATTCGGGAGCTTGGCGGCCGCGCATGGTTCTCATGGAAGATTTGCGTGATGGCGAGCGTTCGCTCCTTAAGGTCGAGCATCGGGTCGATTCTTCAGACTACGTCCCGGCGACAGTTTTCGCTGGGCTTCGGACGATGCCATGAATAGCGAAGCTCCCGGCTTTTGGCTGCGCATCCTGCGCCTTGGCACCGTCCATCCGGTCGCCAGCACCCTATTCCTGTTGCTGGTCAGTGTGACTGCAGGTTTTGGGTTGCCACGGCTAACGCTGGATACCGGATTCGACATGCTGATGGTGAGGGATGCCTCGGTTCGCCAAGCCTATCTCCAGGTCACTCGTGAATTTGGTTCAGACAACCGCACATTCCTCTATCTGCGAGACGAACAATTGTGGTCGCCTGCGAAATTGCAGGCCCTCGAACAACTGCATGACGAACTTCGGCAGTTGCCATTCATCGATCGCATTGATGACCTGTTCTCCACGCCGATCATTCGTGGCGTGGATGGCCGACTGAATGCCCAGCCCATACTGACCCATGCGCCCACGGACAATCTTGGTGTCGAGAACGCGCGTGCCATCGCGCTGGAAGATCCGATTACCGTCCGTAATCTTGTCAGCGTCGATGGAAAATCGCTCGCCATCGGCATTTCGATCCGCGAAGCTGCCCAAGGCAACCGCGAACAGAGCATCCACGACGCGCTGGAGAAAGTCATCGCCCGTGCCCGCACGGAACTCCCCACGCTGGTTCAAGTGGGGCCCCAGCGGATTCAGGCCGAAATCGGGCAGGGCGTCATGCACGACTTGAGATTGCTCGGGCCGCTATCCGCGCTCGTTTTGGCCCTCGTCGTGTTCGGTCTGTCGCGGAACATTTTCAGGGTCGCCGCAACCCTGGCGACCCTATCGATCAGTCTGCTCTGGACGTTCGGCGCGATGGGACTTTTCGGCATTCCGGTAACCCTCTTGTCAACGATGCTCCCGCCGCTGGTCGTCGCGATGAGCAGCCTCCGGATCGCCCGTTTGACACCAAGCCGTAGCACCACGGTTAATGGGCAAGGCGTCATTGATCATGTCGCCCAGCGCTCGGGTGGGTCCGCGTCGATCGCGGCACTGACGCTTGTTCTGGGATTTGCATGCCAGGCATTCTCTGGAATCGCCGCCATACGTGATTTCGGTCTCGCTGCAGTATTTGCCATTCTTGCCAACAGCCTGGTAACTCTCCTGCTGATCCCGGTGCTCGATCGCTTGCTGGGCAAACGCCTTGCCCAGCAAGCAAATGAGCGGAGTTCACGCGTCCTGGCCGGACTGGCCGCGTATGCCGTGGGTCTGGTGCGTAATCGCTTGATCCTGAGTGGGCTGGCCCTCGCGATACTGGCTGGCTCAGCCGCGCTTCTGATGGCCCCCCATTTGCGTATTGCCCATGAGCCGCTCACTTTTTTCGGGGAAGATAGCGCGCTTGTCCAGGTGGCCGAACGCATGCACGAGGAACTCGCAGGCATCAACGTTCTTTATATTACGCTCGACGCCAACTCGGAAGGTGCTTTCCGCGACCCGGCAAACCTGCAGCGCCTTGCCGACATCCAGGCGTTTATCTTGAAACAGGAAATCTTCGATTACAGCCTGTCGCTCGCCGATTTCGTTTCGCAGGCCAACCGCGAAGCGGCAGGTGGCCGCCCGGAGGCCTATCAGGTTCCGCCGACGAGAAAACTGGTCAGCCAGTACCTGCTGCTGCACCGCCCGCAAGATCTCGAACCTTACGTCAGCCATGACTTCCGCCGCGCCAATATTGTGGTCCGCCACAACGTACGGGACTCCGCGACGTTGAATCGGCATATTCGTGAAATGCACTCAGCCATTGCGCATTATGCGGGACCATCAATGACTACGTCCGTTGCCGGCTACGATGCCCTGATCGATGCGGCAACGGACCGTCTGACCAAGGTCGGGGTGATCACCGTAAGCGTGCTCCTCGCTTTTGTACTGGTGGCGTTATCGCTGATGTTCACCTCGGCAAAAGGCGGGGGGATTGCCATGCTCCTGAGCGCCATTCCCGTGCTGATGATTCTCGGCATAATGCGGGTACAGGAAATTCCGCTCAGCATGGCAACGATCTCTCTGATGGTCATCAGCATCGCCATGACGGTTCAGGGCGCCAGTCGCTTGTTCTCCCGCTATAGCGAGCTTTGCCGCAACGCGAACGTCTATGACGATGCGGCAAGCGAAGCCCTGAAGCAGGAACTAGGGCCGATGCTGGCTATCAGCCTCGGGCTCGTCGCTGGATTTGGCGCGCTTCTTCTTTCCGATTTTGCGCCGGTTCGGCAATTTGGCATCCTGGCTTGCACCGCCTTGCTGCTATCCGGACTGGCCAACATTTTTATCGCGCCCCTTGTCCTGTCCCGCATTCGACTCGTCGGACTCTACGAAATACTGGCCATGTCAATGCAGCGAGAAGCGCTTGAAAACAGCCCGCTTTTCTCCGGACTCAGCAACTATCAGATTCGCAAGACCATCCTTATTTCCGAACTGAGCGAATACCGTAATGGCGAATGCCTGATCGAACAGGGAACTGTTGGCCGTAACATGTACATCATTGTCGGCGGGCAGGTCGAGATCGTCCGACGTGGCGAGGGAGGAGAGCAGCGCCTGGCTGTCTTGAATCCTGGCGAGGTCTTTGGCGAGATTGGCTTTGTCCACGAGGCGTACCGGACAGCCGATGTTCGTGCCTTGGGCGCCGTTTCGGTCTTGCGCTTTGATCACAACAGGCTGAAGAAAGACTTGCTTCTGTTTCCGCACATCATGGCAAAGCTCAATTTCAACATCAGCGGAATTCTCGGCAAGCGCCTTGCCGAGTTTGTGGAGGCAAGCCAGCCGCCAACACCATCCTCACCCTCGCCACTCATTACGAACCCGGATCACTGAAATCGATTGGGGCGTTTTCGTGATCCACGCCTCGGGCAAGCGTTTCCTGTCAGTCTAATCCTGGCGCAAGTTGCCGCCACGTCCGATCAGAGACCGGCGACAACGGTCCGGCGGCCCACCTGTTCAAGCCGCCGCTTCTCGGCCAGCACCTTGTTGGCGTAAGCACCTTCGCTATCGGATGAGCCGGCGTATTGCTGCAGACCCGCAATCAGGCCGCCGCGCCGGCGAATCGCCTCCTGCAACACCTGCACGCCAACCTGAACGTTGATGACCGGGTCGAGCAAAGAACTGTCACCCGCGCCTTCCGGCAGTTTTTCCTGGTGAAAGCGGGGAATGATCTGCATCAGACCCTGCGCACCCATGGAACTCTCGGCAAGCGGATTGAAGCCGGACTCGATGCCAATGATGGCGACAATCAACAGCGGGTCAAGGCCGCGCTCCCGACCGGTGAGCTGCGCTGCCTCAAAAATCGGCAGCAAGGCTTTTTGCGACACGCGATAGCGGCGGGTCACGTAGTCAAGCGCGTTGTACATCCGCGGGGTCAGCACTTCAACATCCGCATCCGGCTCGGCGAGAAAATCGGCGTCGGATATTTCATCCGGCGCGCTGAGCTCCGCCGTCAGAATCTGATTGACCAGCGTTTTGCCGGCAAAGGTGTTAAAGAAAACGAGTGCCAGCAAGAGGCCGGCAATCATCAAACCAAGTTGAACAAGGCTGGAGGTGGCGTTGATGTTGCGGGCCACCGGGGCGTTGAGCGTAATCGTTGCAGACATGTGCTCTCCTTTTCCGTACTCGTCATGGCGTCGGTTAAAACAGAAACAGGACGCGGCAAACGCCTACAGGCGTGGATGCAAAACTTGCTTGCAGTGAAAGGATACCGTTGCACCGCCGGTTGAGGCTGGCAGCACGCTCCACGCATGGCGGGAGGGACAATCAACATCCAAACGATATTTGTTGCAACGCAACAAATACGAAGTCTATTGATTAGTATGGGATTTGTCAAATAGTGGCAAAACAGAATGCTGCAACAACGAAACAAATCCGGGCGCTTATTCAGCGCAGCCCAAGGCCGGCAGGACGTCTCGGGCCCCCTCCCTCTCCTTCATTAACCCCCCGGCGCGACGCTTCCCCAGCCGTGCGTTTGCGTCGGCTCACTCCTCGTCAACGCGCAGCGCCTTGTGGCTGGCCGCCAGTTGTTGCTGCACCGACGGCGGCACCGGCGCGTAATGGGAGAAAGCGATGCTGTAAGCGCCTTGCCCGCCGGTCAGGGATTTCAGGCGCGACTGGTAATCGTCGAGTTCGGCGAGCGGCACCTGACCGGTAATCGCCACGACGCCGACCCCGCGCGGCTGCGTTCCCGTGACATGGCCCCGCTTGCTGGCCAGATCGCCGGTGAGATCGCCGATTGAGGCCTCGGGCGCCAGCACTTCAATATCGACCAGCGGTTCGAGAACAATCGGGCTGGCAGCCTGTATCGCTTCGACGGTCGCCTTGCGGGCAGCGGTAAAGAAAGCAATGTCCTTGCCGTCGACGGCATGTGATTTGCCGTCAAAAACGGTCACGCGCAAATCCTGCACCGGGAATCCGCCGACCACGCCATCAGCCACCGCTTGCCGCACGCCCTTTTCGACCGACACCATGAACACGCTGGGAATGGCGCCACCCTTGACGATGTCGACCAACTCAAGGCCCGCGCCACGCTCAAGGGGTTCGACACGCAGCGCGACTTCGCCGAACTGGCCGGCGCCGCCGCTTTGCTTCTTGTGCCGGCAATGGCCCTCGCCGCCGGTCGTGATCGTCTCACGATAGGCGATCTGCGGCGGCTTGGTATCAAGTTCCAGCTTGTACTGCTGCGCCATGCGCGCCAGCTTGGCGCGCAGATGCATCTCGCCAAGACCACGAATCACCGTCTCGTTGCTGGTCGGATGACGCTCGACTTTGAAACAGGGGTCTTCGAGTTCGAGCTTGTGCAGGATTTCGAAAAGACGCTGCTCGTCGTTCTTGCGCCGGGTTTCAACAGCGAGGCCCTGCATCGGCTGTGGGAATTCGAGGGGCTTGAGATGAATATGATCTTCGTCGTGCGAATCGTGCAGTACGCAGTCGAACTCGATCTCATCGACCTTGGCCACCGCGCCAATGTCACCCGGCACCAGCGCCTCGACCTCCAGATAGTCCTTGCCTTGCAGGCGATAGAGATGGCCGACCTTGAACGGACGCCGGGCATCGCCGACGAAGAGCTGCGAATCCTTTTTCAGCGTGCCCTGATGCACGCGAAAAACCCCGAGTTTGCCGATGAACGGATCGCTGACCACCTTGAAGACATGCGCCAGCACGTGTTTTTGCGCGTCCGGCTCGGCGCAAAAAGTTTCGCTGTCCGGGCAATGCGGCTTGCTGCGATAGAAGGACGGCGGATTGCCCTCGGACGGATTCGGCGCGAGTTTCGCCAGCACGTCGAGCAGTTGCGGGATGCCGGCGCCCGTCTTGGCCGAAACAAAAAGAATGGGCACCAGATGTCCGGCGCGCAGCGCTTTTTCAAAGGGTGCGTGCAATTCATCGGGGCTCGGATCGGCGCCGTCTTCAAGGTAGCGCGCCAGCAGGCTCTCGTCTTCCTCGACGATCTGGTCGATCAGCGCACGATGCGCACTGGCCACCGAGTCAAAATCACTGTCGCCGCTGTCATGACCGAGCAACTCGACGACCGCCTGCCGCTCATGCACCGGCAGATCGAGCAGCATGCACTCGCGGCCAAAACGCTCGCGTATGTCGCCCAGCAAACCCGGCAGATCGACGTTGTCGGCGTCGATCTTGTTGATGACGATCATCCGGCACAACCCCCGCGCTGCGGCGAGCTTCATCATTCGGGTGGTCGACAGCTCGATGCCGGTCTGCGCATTAATGACGACCAGCGCCGTGTCGACAGCGGCAAGCGCGCCGATCGCCTGCCCGGCGAAGTCCGGATAGCCCGGCGTGTCGATCAGATGGACCCGTGCCCCCTGCCAGTCGAAGCTGGCCAGCGCTGAGTTGAGCGAGTGGCCGAGTTCCTTCTCCTGTACATCGAAATCGCAAACGGTGCTGCCCTTTTCTACGGCACCGCGACTGGCGATGGCGCCAGCCGCTGCGAGAAGGGTTTCGGCCAGCGTGGTCTTGCCCGCTGCGCCATGGCCGACGAGGGCAACGGTGCGAAGGTTGGCGCTAAGGTTCTGGCCCATTTTCTCCCCTTTATCGAACACACTCCCCGGACGGCAGGATGAACCCGCAAGCGCCTCGGGAGAGCCGTATGGTTATTCCGTGGCCTTCGGCGCATCACCCGGGAGGATAATACGCGCGCAGTTGCGACCGCCCGCCTTGGCCTCGTACAGTGCCTTGTCGGCACGCGCGAAGACCGATTCAAAACCCGTATCGTCGGCGCCGAGTTCGGTACAGCCGACGCTAACCATGAAGCGCAAACTCAACTCGCCGGTCGGCACTGCGCAGGCGGCGGTCGCCGCCACAATGCGTTCAGCCAGATGCAGCGCACCTTCCGCACCGGTATTGGGCAGCAGCATGCCGAACTCCTCGCCGCCGAGTCGGCCGAACGAATCGACATCACGCAGACACTGCTTGCCCACCCGCGCAAACGCCTGCAGCACGGCATCGCCAGCAGGATGACCGTAGGCATCATTGATCCGTTTAAAAAAATCCAGGTCGATCTCGAGAAAAGCCAGCGGCTGTCCGTAGCGTTTTGCCCGCAGTATTTCCTCGGTGCACCCGTCGAGAAACTGGCGGCGGTTGGTCAGACCGGTCAGTTCGTCGATGCCGGCATGGCGCGCCAGCTCGTCCTGACTGGCGCGCAAGGCGGCAAGCAGCGTCAGGCTGCGCCAGCTGCAGAAAAGTGTAAGCAGCGTAATCAGGAACAGCAGGGCCGCGATCATCCTGATCGCCCGCCACGACGGCGCCTCAATCGCCTCGATCGATTCGCCGGCAACGATTACCAGCGGATAGCCGCTCATTTCGCCATAGGCCATCATGCGCGGAATGTGATCTGTAGTTGCCGAAGCCGTCAGCACCACCCCGTGTGGCTTGGCAACCAGGCCTTCAGTAAAAACCGGCGACTGCGCGACCGAAATCCCCAGATCGAGCGGGCGTGTCGCCGAGCGGGCAAGCAGAATGCCGTCACGGCGCACCAGACTGATCGTCGGATCCTTGTCGGAACGAATCGCGCCAAAGGCCCGATCAATGAGATCGGTTTCAATCGCGACCAAGATAACGCCAAGGCCATGCGAAGCCCGACTGAAGCGCGCCGCGACCGGTACGGCCCAACGCCCCGTGGCGCGCCCCTGGAAGGGGGCGCCGATGAATACCTTCCCGTCGACGCTGGCCGTCGCCCCCTTGAAATAGTCGCGATCGTCAACCTTGATGCCCTGGTGCGGGCCATCCGGCGGAATCAGGTAAAGCTCACCCGAGTCGCTGACGAGGCGAACCATCATCGAGCTATCCGTCACGCGCTGAAAGGAAAGCACCAGTTCGAGGAATTGCGGATTGCTGCGCGGATCTTCGTCCGGATGATCGATCAACCAGCGGTCCGCAACGGCGATGAAAACCTCGGCGACCTTGAAAATATTGTGGACTTGGGCTTCTGCCGCAACACGTTGCCGCTCAAGAAGACTGCTCGCCGCCGTCCGTGCGTCCGCACGGTGATGGTAGGCCCACAATGAAAAAAAAGCCCACAACGCAACCACGAAAAGTACCGTCAATAACCTGACCGCGCTTTCGGCAGAACGATTTTCAGCGAACTGAGTAGACACTGCGGCAAACCCCTCGCTAAGCCACCGTCCCCATGACGGCAGCGGCCAAATCCATTCTACCCCCAGGCGACGGCCAAAAGGCACGCGCCGCAACGCGAACGCAAGCGCCGTGCTCGGCGCAGTAGCTCGCCGTGGTAAAATGCGCCACTTTCCCGCCTCCATCTGATTGATCCAGAATATGTTCTCCGGAATCATCGCCTCCGTTGGCCGCATCACTGAACTTGCGCCGCGCAACGACGGCACGCCGACCGTGCGCCTGACGATCGACGCCGGCAAGCTGGGCCTCGACGACGTCACGCTGGGTGACTCGATCGCCTGTAGCGGCGTGTGCCTGACAGTCGTTGAAAAAAAGGGCAACAGTTTCTGCGTCGATGTATCCCCGGAAACGCTGTCCTGCACCGTTGGCCTTGACGCACCGGCGGCACTCAACCTGGAAAAGGCGTTGCGCCTCGCTGACCGACTCGGTGGTCATCTGGTTTCCGGGCACGTCGACGGCGTCGGTGAAGTGTTGCGCTTCGATCCGGTAGGCAAGGGTGAAAACTGCAATCGACTGCTCGAAATCCGCGCGCCGCAGGCGCTGGCCAAATACATCGCACGCAAGGGATCGATCACCATCGACGGCGTCAGCCTGACGACCAATTCGGTCAACGGCGCCACCTTCAGCATCAACCTGATTCCGCATACGCTGTCGGCCACCACGCTCAATCGTCTCCAGCCGGGCAGCCGTGTCAATCTGGAAATCGACCTGATCGCCCGCTACGTCGAGCGCATGTTGAATCCCGACTCTTCAGAGGTCTCATGATGGCGCCGCAAAGCACTTCTGCTTCGATCGCTCCGATCGAAGAAATCATTATCGAAATGCGCGCCGGACGCATGGTCATTCTGGTCGATGAAGAAGATCGGGAAAATGAGGGCGACCTTGTTCTGGCGGCTGAGCACGTCACGCCGGAAGCGATCAACTTCATGGTCAAGCATGCACGCGGACTGGTCTGCCTGACGCTGACCGAGGCGCGCTGCAAGCAGATTGGCCTGACGCAGATGGCGCGCGACAACAAGAGCCAGTTCAGCACCGCCTTCACCGTTTCGATCGAAGCCGCCACCGGCGTCACGACGGGAATCTCGGCGCAGGACCGTGCGCGCACCGTGCAAGCCGCGGTGGCGCGCAACGCGACTTCGGAAGACATCGTCCAGCCCGGCCATATTTTCCCGATCACCGCCAAGCCGGGCGGCGTCCTTGTCCGCGCCGGCCATACCGAAGCAGGCTGCGATCTGGCGCAGATGGCCGGGCTCGAACCGTCGTCGGTAATCTGCGAGATCCTCAAGGACGACGGCTCGATGGCGCGCCTGCCGGACCTGATCGAGTTTGCCAAAGCGCATGGCCTGAAAATCGGCACGATTGCCGACCTGATCCATTACCGCAGCCGCAACGAGACGCTTATCGAGCGCTCGCTATCGAAGCCGGTGCAGTCGGCGCACGGCGAGTTCACCCTGCACGCCTACACCGACCGCACGTCGAACGAAGTGCATCTGGCGCTGACTCGAGGCGAAATCAATCCCGAGAAGGAAACACTGGTGCGTGTGCATGAGCCGCTTTCGGTGCTCGATTTTCTTGACCCGACCGGTGGCCGCCACACCTTTTCGCTGGATATGGCACAGGCAGCGCTGGCACGTGTCGGTTCGGGCGTCATCGTGCTGCTGCACCGCCCGGAAAACGGCCAGGATATTCTCGCAGCGCTCGGCGAACCGGGCGCCGCCAAGCGTCCCGCAGCCAAATGGGACCCGCGAATTTACGGCATTGGCGCGCAAATCCTGCGCGACCTGGGTGTACGCAAGATGAAGCTGCTCAGCAGCCCGCGGCGCATGCCGAGCATGACCGGTTTCGACCTTGAGGTGACCGGCCACATCGCGACACCCGCCGATCTCGAAAAACTCTGATTCAATTTATTAAGGCACCACCATGGCCCGCTACGACAATATCCACGAATACGAACCCGTGCTCACCGGACAGGGCCTTGCCGTCGGCGTCGTCATGAGCCGCTTCAACCAGGACGTCTGCGAAGGTTTGCTCGGTGCCTGCACCGCTGAACTCAAGCGCCTCGGCGTAGCCGACGCCAGGATTTCCATCGCTACCGTACCCGGCGCACTGGAGATCCCGCTGGCGCTGCAAACGATGGCGCAAAGCGGTCGTTTCAACGCGCTGATCGCACTCGGCGCTGTCATTCGCGGCGAGACCTACCATTTTGAGGTGGTCTCCAACGACTCCTGCCGCGCCGTGATGGAGGTGCAACTGCATACCGGCGTGCCGATCGCCAACGGCATCCTGACCTGCGAAGACGATGATCAGGCGCTGGCACGCATGCAGGAAAAGGGCTCGGACTGCGCCCGTACTGCCATCGAAATGGCCAATCTGTTACGCGCACTCGGAGAGAGAACACAATGAACGCCCCAAGCGACAAACCCGAGGCTAACAAGTCCACCCCCCCGGCGAGCACCACCAAACCAACCGCCAAATCACCGCGCCGGCGCGCCCGTGAATTCGCCCTGCAGGGCCTTTATCAATGGCGGATCGGCGGCAACGACGAGGCGGCCATTGAAGCGCACCTGGGCGACATCACCGGCTTCGACAAGGCGGACCGCGAATTCTTTGTCGGCCTGCTGCGCGGCGTACTTGCCCAGCGCGAGGCGCTGCAGGAACAATTGCAGCCCAGCCTCGACCGCCCGTTCAACGAACTCTCGCCAATCGAAGCCTGCATTCTGCTGGCCGGCGCTTTCGAACTCACCAACTACCCGCAAACGCCGTACCGCGTCATCATCAACGAAGCCATCGAACTGACCAAAGGCTACGGCGGCACCGACGGCCACAAGTACGTCAACGGCGTGCTCGACAAACTGGCAGGGAAATTGCGCCCGGTTGAAGTTGAAGCCAAGCGTGCGGCGCGGGCGAAAAGCTAAGCGCTTTCAACGCAGAGAGCGCAGAGACGCAGAGAACGCAGAGATGAACCATTCGAACTGTTCGCCTTTCTCTGTGAACTCTGCGTCTCTGCGCTCTCTGCGTTGAAAGAGGTTTTTACGTGCCCTCCGAGTTCGACCTGATCGCCCGCTATTTCGCCAAACCGACGCCGCAGGCGGTGCTCGGCCCAGGCGACGACTGCGCGCTGCTGGTGCCGTCGCCCGGCATGGAGTTGGCGATCACGACCGACATGCTGGTTGCCGGCGTCCACTTCCTGCCCGGTACCGATCCGCAGCAGCTCGGCTGGAAGACGCTGGCCGTCAACCTTTCCGATCTTGCGGCGATGGGCGCCAGACCGCGCTGGGCTTTGCTCGCCGGCAGCCTGCCGGAGGCCGACGAAAAATGGATCGCAGCTTTCGCTGAAGGCCTGTTTGCCTGTGCCAAACATTACTGCGTCGATCTGGTCGGCGGCGATACGACACGTGGTCCGCTCAATCTGTGCATCACCGCGCTTGGCGAAGTTCCGACCGGCAAGGCGCTACGCCGCGATGGCGCACAGGCGGGCGACGATCTCTGGGTTTCCGGCCAGCCCGGCCTCGCCGCACTGGGCTTGGCGCAACTGCAAGGCAAAGCGCAACTGCCCGAGGCGCTCGCCACGCGCTGCATTAGCGCACTGCAGCGCCCACTGCCGCGCATCGAACTCGGCCTGGCCTTGCAGAGGCGGGGGTTGGCGCATGCGGCAATCGATGTTTCCGACGGCCTGCTCGCCGATCTTGGGCATATCCTTGAGCGCTCGAGCATCGGTGCTGAAGTCTTCGGCACGCAACTCCCTTACCTGCCTTCCGGAGCTGACCCGGCTCTGGCGCGCCAATGCCAGCTTTCCGGCGGCGACGACTACGAACTTCTATTTGCCGCACCGAACAAAAACCGGCTGGCGCTGGCCGAACTGGCCGCTCAGCTTGAATTGCCACTTTGGCGCTTCGGGCGCATTGTTAGCGGCGCGCCGGGCGAACTCAGTCTGCTCGACGAAAACGGACAAGCGCTACCCATCGACCGAAAAGGTTTTGACCACTTTGATTAAATCCAACACACCCCCGCCGATCCGCTTCCTGTTTTCGCATCCGGCACACCTGATCGCCTGCGGTTTCGGCAGCGGCCTTTCGCCCATTGCCTCAGGCACGGTCGGCACCCTCTTCGCCTGGCTCACCTTCCCGTTGCTCAACGGCTGGATGAACGAAGCAGAACTGATCGGCTTCCTCGTCGTTTGCTTTATCGGCGGCGTGCTGGCTGCGCACAAGACCGGGCTTGATCTTGGCGTGGTTGACCACGGCAGCATCGTCTGGGATGAAATCGTCCCGTTCTGGATGGTGCTTGTTTTCTGCCCGCCGCACTGGCTGTGGCAGACCACGGCATTCTTGCTGTTCCGCGTCTTTGACATCGTCAAACCGCAACCGGCGCGCTACTTTGACGAGAAGGTAAAAAACGGCTTCGGCGTGATGACCGACGACCTGATTGCCGCCGGCTACACGGTGCTCGTACTGGCCATCCTGCGTTTTATTCTCGAATGAACCAGACGGAGCTCGAGTCCCTCGCGGCACGCGTTGGCGGGTTGCTGCTGAGCAACGGCCAGCGTCTGGCCACCGCCGAATCGTGCACCGGCGGCTGGGCGGCACAGTGCCTGACGGCGATCGCCGGCAGTTCAGTCTGGTTCGACCGCGGCTTCATCACCTATTCAAATGACGCCAAACTGGAAATGCTCGGCGTAAGCGCCGAAGCCCTCACGGCGCACGGCGCCGTCAGTGAAGCAACCGCCGCCGCGATGGCGATCGGCGCATTACGCCACAGCCACGCCGACTGGGCACTGGCGATCACCGGCGTCGCCGGGCCAAGCGGCGGATCGCCCGGCAAACCGGTCGGCACCGTGTGTTTCGCCTGGGCGGGACCAGAGGGCTTGCTCGCCGCCGATACCCGTTTCTTTCAAGGCAGCCGCACGGAAGTCCGATCGCAATCGGTGGAACATGCGCTGCAAGGCATTCTTCAGCGCGCCGCCAGCCTTAACGCCTGACCCCCACGGCGCCGGTCCACAAAAAGTTTGTCGACAACGGGAATGCATATACTGTATATAATGACAGTTATCGACACTCGCAAGCCGCGCGTTCGAACATGAGATAATTTCCTCCAATAAAGGCAAAGGATACGCAATGGACGAAAACAAGGCGAAAGCACTCGCTGCAGCGCTGGCCCAGATCGAAAAGCAGTTCGGCAAGGGCTCGATCATGAAAATGGGCGAAGGCGCGATTGAAAGCGACATTCAGGTCGTTTCGACAGGATCGCTCGGGCTGGACATCGCGCTCGGCATCGGCGGCTTGCCGCGCGGTCGGGTGGTCGAAATCTACGGACCGGAATCTTCCGGCAAGACGACACTGACCCTGCAAGTCATCGCCGAAATGCAGAAACTCGGGGGTACGGCGGCATTTATCGATGCCGAACACGCGCTCGACCCGTCCTATGCGCAGAAACTCGGTGTCAAGATGGACGAACTGCTCATTTCGCAGCCCGATACCGGCGAGCAGGCGCTGGAAATCGCCGACATGCTGGTTCGCTCGGCCAGCGTTGACGTCGTCGTCATCGACTCGGTTGCCGCACTCGTGCCGAAAGCCGAGATCGAAGGTGAAATGGGCGACTCGCTGCCCGGCCTGCAAGCCCGCCTGATGAGCCAGGCTTTGCGCAAGCTGACCGCCAACATCAACCGAACCAACACGCTGGTGATCTTCATCAACCAGATCCGGATGAAAATCGGCGTCATGTTCGGCAGCCCGGAGACCACCACGGGCGGCAACGCACTCAAGTTCTACGCTTCTGTTCGCCTCGACATCCGGCGCATCGGCAGCATCAAGAAGGGCGACGAAGTAATTGGCAACGAAACTCGCGTCAAGGTCGTCAAGAACAAGGTGGCGCCGCCCTTCCGCGAAGCAATCTTTGATATTCTCTACGGCGAAGGCACCTCGCGCGAAGGCGAAATCATCGAACTGGGCGTATTGCACAAGCTGGTCGACAAGTCCGGCTCCTGGTACGCCTACAATGGCGAGAAAATCGGCCAGGGCAAGGACAACGCCCGCGAATACCTGAAAGCCAACCCGCAAATTGCCGAAGAAATCGAGGGCCGGATTCGCGCTGCGGTCAACGTGCCGTCACCGCAACCGATCAAGGCAGCCGAGTAGAATATTGCAATGAGTGGCACACTGCGCGAGCGGGCTTTACGGCTGTTGGCGCGCCGTGAGCACGCCCGCCAGGAATTATCGCGCAAGTTGGCGCCGCACGCTGAATCGCCCGAGCAGCTGGAAGCGCTGCTCGACAATCTGGCCGAGCGGCGCCTGCTGTCTGACGAGCGTTATGTTGAAATGCGCCTGAACGCCCGCCGTGCACGCTATGGCGACGCCCGTCTGGCGCACGAATTGCGTACGCAGGGCATCCGTGGGGAATTGGTCAGCAGCGCGCTGGCCGACGGCGAAGACGAACTGGGTCGTGCACGACAGGTCTGGAAACGCAAGTTTGGCAGCGCGGCAGCTGATGCCGCAGAGCGCGCTCGCCAGATGCGCTTTCTGATGAACC
Organism: uncultured Pseudomonadota bacterium; assembly: GCA_903939665.1. GTDB lineage: Bacteria > Pseudomonadota > Gammaproteobacteria > Burkholderiales > Rhodocyclaceae > CAJBIL01. The sequence goes on from CAJAHZ010000434.1 coordinate 19,778, forward strand.
GGGGCTTCTCGGGAGAAACCATTCGGCGCGTTTTGCGCGGCGATTTAGAAGACGATTGAACATGTCCGAAACCAAAAGCACGCTGTCCGCACACAATCTGAAAAAGCGCTACAAAAAACGCACCGTCGTGCACGACGTTTCGTTCGAAGTGGTCAGCGGCCAGGTCGTCGGCCTGCTCGGGCCGAACGGCGCCGGCAAGACGACCTGTTTCTATATGGTGGTCGGGCTGGTCGCCTGCGATGGCGGCGACATTCATTTCAACGACGAAAAACTCACGCACCTGCCGATCCATCGACGTGCGCAGTTGGGCGTCTCCTACCTGCCACAGGAAGCCTCGGTCTTCCGCAAACTGACCGTCAGCGAAAACATCAAGGCTGTGCTCGAACTGCAAAATCTGCCCGCAGACGAAATCGAAACGCGTCTCGAACGACTGCTCGAAGAGTTGCACATCGCCCACATCCGCAACAGCCCGGCAGCATCGCTATCCGGTGGCGAACGGCGGCGTGTTGAAATCTCGCGCGCGCTCGCCACCAACCCGCGCTTCATCCTGCTCGATGAACCCTTCGCCGGGGTGGACCCGATCGCCGTGCTCGACATTCAGAAGATCATCCGCTTTCTCAAGGAGCGCAACATCGGTGTGCTGATCACCGACCACAATGTTCGCGAAACCCTCGGCATTTGTGACCACGCCTACATCATCAATGAAGGCGGCGTGCTTGCCTCTGGTCGACCGGACGAAATCATCTATAATGAAAGCGTCCGGAAGATATATCTGGGCGAGAATTTCCGCCTCTGAACCTGCGGGCCGAACTTAAAAAAACGCTAAATAGAACGGGCAAACCCCTTCTCCTCCCCGACCGGTGGCCGATCAGGCTCCGCACATGAGACCATCCCTCCAACTCAAGCTCTCGCAGCACCTCGCGTTGACGCCGCAACTCCAGCAGTCGATCCGCCTGCTGCAGATGTCGACGCTCGAACTCGAGCAGGAATTGGAAAAATACGTCTCGGAAAATCCCTTGCTCGAACGCGAGGAAGAGGAATACGCGCCGACGCTGCCACAACCGGGATCAAACGAAGCGGAGACAGCCGCCGCCGAAAAATCAGAGCCCGAGCCCCCTGCGGAGCCTTCGTCGGCTGACGACGAGAGCTGGCTCGGAGAAGAAACCTCCTATGCGTCATCGTCGGGTTCCTTTGACGATGACGACAACGAGTATCAGGATGTGCAGGCTGCGACCACCTCGCTGCGCGAGCACCTGTCCTGGCAACTCGGCTTGATGACCATCCCGGAGCGTGACCGAACGCTGGTGCAGTGTCTGATTGAAGCCCTCGACGATGACGGCTACCTGACCCAGTCGCTTGAGGAACTGGCGGAGACCCTGCCACCCGAACTGGAGATCGAACCCGAGGAACTGCAGATCGCGCTCAAGCATTTGCAGTTCTTCGATCCAACAGGTGTCGGCGCACGCAACGCACAGGAATGTCTCGCCTTGCAGCTGAGCATCTTGCCGACGGACGAAACGCAGGTTCTGGCGCTGAAAATTGTCCGCAATCACTTGGCACTGCTGGCTGGTCGCGATTTCGTCAAACTGAAGAAACTCACCGGCTGCGACGACGATGGACTGCGCGCAGCGCAACTCCTGATCCGCAGCCTCAACCCACGGCCCGGCGCCCAGTACACGGCGCTTGACGCACGCTATATCACGCCGGATGTCGTGGTGCGCAAGCTGCGCGGGCACTGGACGGTCAACGTCAATTCCGACGCTTTTCCGCGCTTGCGCATCAACAGCCTGTACGCCCAGATTCTATCGAAACAGCGCGGCTCAGGCCTTGCGGGCCAGTTACAGGAAGCGCGCTGGCTGATCAAGAACATCCAGCAACGGTTTGACACCATCCTGCGAGTGGCGCAGGCTATCGTTGACCGGCAACGCCAGTTTCTTGATCACGGCGAGGTCGCAATGCGTCCGCTGGTGTTGCGCGAAATCGCGGATATCCTGGGATTACATGAATCAACCGTCTCGCGTGTCACAACGCAAAAGTACGTGGCGACGCCGCGCGGGATTTTTGAACTGAAATATTTTTTCGGCAGTCACGTCGCCACCGAAACCGGCGGCGCGTGCTCGGCAACCGCCATTCGTGCGCTGATCAAGCAATTGATTGGTGCCGAAGACCCGAAAAAACCGCTTTCGGATAGTCAGATATCCGAAGTTCTTGGCCAGCAGGGGATTGTCGTTGCACGGCGAACAATCGCAAAATACCGTGAAGCGCTCAGCATCCCGCCGGTCAATTTACGTAAGTCCATCTAGAAAAGGAGCCACACCATGAACCTGCAAATCAGTGGACACCACCTCGAAGTTACACCGGCTATCCGTGACTACGTCACCGGCAAGCTCGAGCGGGTCACCAGTCACTTCGACAACGTCATCGGCGTGAATGTGATTCTGTCGGTGGAGAAACTGAAGCAGAAGGCCGAGGTTACAGTTCACCTTCCAGGCAAGGACGTTTTCGTCGAGGCGATTGACGAAGATCTCTATGCCGCAGTGGACAGCCTGGTCGACAAGCTTGAACGCCAAGTCCAGAAGTACAAACAGAAGCTGCAGGACCATCATCGTGGCGAGAAGATTAACAATCACATCGTCACCGAGTGATGCCGTTGCGCGCAGCGGGGCTGGCCTTGTCACCTCCGCTGCGTGTAACACCATTTCGCCAAGGCCTTCACCCCGCCCTACCGCTACCAGGTTCCGCATGAAATGAGCCAGATCGCCAAACTCCTTCCGCTCGAAAATATAACCGTCGACATCGAAGCGAGCAGCAAGAAACGCGTCTTCGAACAAGCGGGCCTGTTGTTCGAGAAAAACCAGGGGATCGCCCGCAGCACGGTGTTTGACAGCCTGTTTGCGCGTGAGAAACTGGGGTCGACCGGGCTCGGCCAAGGCATTGCCATCCCGCACGGTCGGATCAAAGGCTTGAAGGAAGCGATCGGTGCTTTTCTGCGCCTGTCCGCACCTGTCGCCTTCGACTCGCCAGACGGCAAACCGGTATCCCTCCTGTTCGTACTGCTGGTTCCTGAACAGGCAACCGAACAGCACCTGCAAATTCTCTCCGAACTCGCCCAGCGCTTTTCCGATCGCACCTGTCGCGAGGCACTCAGCACCGCACCCGACGCCGCGGCGATCCGGCAACTTTTCGCCGGCGACGAATGAACGCCATGCGCCGATTCAGCGTCGCACAACTCTACGAAGATCATCGTGAAAAGCTTCGCCTCTCCTGGGTCGCCGCCATTGGTCTTGACCGGCAGATTGAGCTTAAGGAGCAAGGCAACTACGGTGCCGACGTGGTCGGCCACCTCAACCTGATCCACCCGGAACGCCTGCAGGTCATCGGCAAAGCCGAACAAGACTGGGCTTTACGCGTCAATCCGAATCGCTTTCAGCACCAGATTGAAGAATTGATGGTCGCGCAGCCGCCAGCGTTGATTTTTGCCGATGATCTAGAGGCGCTGCCCGCAATCAAGGAAGCCTGCGAAGCCACGCACACCCCGCTTTTTGTCAGCCCCAAGCCCTGCTCGGCGGTCATCGATCTGCTGCGCATCTATCTTTCGCGCCGGCTCGCCGACACCGCCTCGGTGCACGGCGTGTTCATGGACGTTTACGGCATGGGCGTGCTGATCACAGGCGATTCAGGCGTCGGCAAGAGCGAGCTCGCTCTCGAACTCATCTCACGCGGCCACGGCCTGGTCGCCGACGACGTCGTCGAACTGGCGCGTATCGCGCCGACAACGATTGAGGGGCGCTGCCCCGGCATGTTGCGCGATTACCTTGAAGTGCGCGGCCTCGGCCTGCTCAATATCCGCACAATTTTTGGCGAAACCGCCTCGCGGCGCAAGATGAAGCTCAAGCTGATCGTTCACCTGCAAAAACCGGTGGCCAGCGCCGACGCGCCGCGCTTGCCGCTCGATGCGCAAACGCAGGAGATTCTCGGGATCCCGATCCGCAAGGTGGTCATCCCGGTGGCTGCCGGGCGAAACCTCGCGGTTCTTCTCGAAGCCGCCGTGCGCAACAGCATTCTCCAATTGCGCGGCATCGACAGCATGGGCGAGTTCATCAACCGGCAGCAACAGGCCTTGCTTGACGACGACATATAAATACGAGCTATAATCAAACGGCTTAAACAACCCTTCTGGAGAATCCCCAATGAAATCGACGATCGCCCTCTTCTCTCTGCTGATTGCATTCGGCGCAAGTAGCGCTTTTGCTGCTGACGCAGCCAAGAAGGAAGCCTCTCCGGCGCAAAAAGCACAGCAAGAGAAAATGAAGGCCTGTAATGCCGACGCGAAACAGAAGGCGTTAAAAAGCGATGAGCGCAAAAAATTCATGAGTAGCTGCCTGGGCGGTAAAGCCGAAACCCCCGGTAGCAATGCCTGCGCAACCAGCGCCGCCGAGAAGAAGCTGGCCGGTGCAGCGAAATCCAGCTTTATGAAAAAGTGTGAAGCCGATGCCAAGGCGCCACCCGCCGCCGAAGCGGCCAAGCCGGCAAAGTAAGCGCTCCCCCCAGAGAAGCCAGCCCACACCGGCTGGCTTTTTCAACACAGCAGCACTTTTCTCCTTTCATCAAGGTGACTCACGATGCCCCGCTTCGTTCTGGCCATCCTCTTCTGTTTTACCTTACCGAGCGCACTCGCTTTCAGCTTCTCCGAAGAAGACAAACAGCAGAAGGATGCCGACGACACCTCGCGCAAAAAGGTAAGTCAGCAACTCGCCACGCCGTGCAAGGATGCACTGAAAGACCGGAAGATCATGGTCGTGATCGGCGAGCGCAGCAGTCGCGGCATCAGCGCGCAGCAAAGCAGTTACAGCCCGCATTTCAACTCGATCAACCAGCGTCTGCGCAACCTTGGCTTGAAGACCTACACGCAGCAGGAAATCACGGCGCAAGTCGCACAGGCTGAAATCGACGCCTATTTCCGTAACGATCCGGACGCCGCGCTCAACGCCTCCAAGAAGATGGGGGCCGATTTCATCCTGCGCGGCACGATCTCCAGCCGCACGGCAATCAACCCAGTGCTGCGCATTCCCGAAGTTTATGTCAACATGGGCTTTACGCTCTCGGCGGCCGACGGTCGAACGATCTCGGATGTATCGGCCAGCGCCGAATCCTACTCCGGTACGGATACGCTGGGCATGGCGCTCACCCTGGTCAACGAGCAGGCGTCCGGCGTCGTGGCAAGGCTTTACAGCGATTACTGTCGCAACGCCGGAATCGGCGGCGGCACCAAGAAGAAGCAATCCAACTAGTTCGTGAGGGCAATTCCGTGAAAACGTCCACCCAATTCTCTGCAATCGCACTGGCCATCAGCGGCGCGCTGATCGTTCCGCTTGCGCTGGCGCAGCCAAGTTTCAGCAATCCGTCGCCCACCGCCGGTAGCGGCACCTCGGAAACCGCCAATGCAATGGCCGACAAGGCGGTTTATAAGCCGGTCACTTATACCAACGCCGCCAAAAAAGGGCCGGCGCTGATCGTCATCCCGGGCGAGATCAAGAGCAATAACGCCAGCTTCACGCAGAAATTCGGCCCCAACAATATCGCGGATTACGCCGAACTTGAGCTGGGCAATGCCAACTTCAAAATTCTCGAACGCGCCGACATGGGCCCCTTGCTCAACGAGTTTCAGCTCGCCTACACGATGGGCGACCCG
>CAJAHZ010000435.1 GCA_903939665.1 uncultured Pseudomonadota bacterium
AGGGCTCTTCGGGGAAATCCTGGCTGAACCGCGACAGTTCGCCAAAGCGACCCGCGCGTGCGCCTGCAACCCAGGTTCCACCGTTCACCCAGGGCAACTCCAGCATATCGTCCAGCGCCTTGCTCAAAAACCGTTCGGGGTCGCTTTCACTGCCGGAATAAGCGGTCAGCCGATGCAGCCATTTTTCGAAGGGCAAGCCAATCGTCAGCAAATAACGCGAGAAAAAGACGCCGACGCCGCTAAACCCCGGTCGAGGATTCCAGGCCCAGGCAATCAACAAAAGCATCATGGCCATCGAAAGCATGGTCTTGAACACCGCCTCGATGTACGGCAACTGCCGCAGAAGCATAAAGGCGAGACTACCGAGCACCAGCACGGCAATCAGCAGAAAGATGAACAGGCTGTAAAAAAAGTCGACCATGCCGCCACTCGGCCGCGAAGCCTCCCGGCGAGTCGGCAAAAGAATCATGACAACGAACAGCAAGGGCATCGCCCAGGCAAACTCGCGATCGAGAGAAGGGCCAATCAGCGCTGTATCCGGTACGACTTTTGGCACCAGCCAGACAAGCAGCGCAGCGAGCAGGTAGGCAAAGGCAATCAGGTAAAAAATGCGGGTCGGTCGATGATCGATGAACATCACACGCCCACCGACCAGCGCGGCCAACGCGGCCGCCCAGAAGATCAACAGCCACCAGCCGAAGACAAAAGCACCGCCAGACAACACGGCGACAATCGCCAGCAACCCGAAAGCATCAATTTTCCGTTCGGCATGAATAAATGGCTGCCAGAGAATGAACAGGCCAAAATCGACCAACCAGCACATCATGCCAACCGCCGTATTTACCCCAGCCAGCAAAGCCAGATGCAAAACAGCGAGCAGGGCAATCAGTACCCAACGCTGACGGTCGTGCAGTGCTGAGCCAAGCCGGCGAAGCGATGTCATACGCAGAGACCCACAGCTGGCTGAAAGCCGTCATTTCGCACCCGCAAGTATCCGACTCTGGACGAAAGTGTCGAAAAACGGACAGATTCGCCGCAAACCCACGAAAAAACTGGCAAAAACGACTGGCACAGAACGTGCTTTTGATTAGCTATTACGATCGTCATAGTACGGAGTTTAAAATGAACAAACAACAATCGGGTTTTACACTGGTCGAAATTGCCATTGTACTCGTCATCATCGGCCTGCTGCTCGGCGGGGTGCTGAAGGGGCAGGAGTTGATTAATAGCGCAAAAGTTAAAAACTTCGCCAACGATTTCCGTAACGTTCCGCTATTTATTTACGGTTACCAAGACAAGTACAGAGCCATCCCTGGCGATGATGGCGCGGCAGCCACTCATGTTACGGGCGCAACCACGGCCACTACGCCAGCCGGCACGGTGGGGAACGGTGTCATTAATGGCGACTGGAGCTCAATCACCGTTACTGACGAGTCTTATCTATTCTGGCAGCACGTCAGGCTTGCTGGATTCGCCGCAGGCCCGACATCGACAGGTGACGCCACGTACATTCCAAAAAATGCAGAAGGCGGAATACTCGGCATCGAGTCCGGCCTGAACGGCTACGTTGGTGCGACCGCAGCCTCTGTTGGACCTCCGATCGTCGCAGCAACCGCCGCCTTGGGCGGATCATACGTAGTCTGCTCCACAGGCATTCTCGGCAAATTCGCCAAACAACTGGACACGACAATGGACGACGGTGTGACGAACACCGGATCCATGCGCGTTGTCGCTACTGGGCACACTCGCGGCAACGGCGCGTTAGCTCAAGCAGCTGTTCTCGACGACCAGACCTATACGGTTTGCATGTCAATGTAAGGCGCACTGACTGCAGACCAAAGCCCGCTTCGGCGGGCTTTTTCGTCAACTCACCCCTTTAGCAGCCTCCCCTCAGCCACCGCCAGCGCCGCCGGAACCCCCAGCAGGACGACCACGTCACCGGCCTCAAATCGCGTATCCGCCGAAGGCTCCAGCGCCCGGACATCGCGCTGGAGCACCACCGCGGCACGAAAAAACGTGCGCAGCCGTGCAAATTCGCGCGACAACCTAAGCCGAATTGTGGATGAAAATCAACCACTGAGCGGACGATGTTTATCCTATACAATGGCAACATGCATCCACGGCACATACAACCGCTGATCATTGAAGCACTCAACGACACGCCGGTCGTGTTGCTTAACGGCGCCCGGCAGACCGGTAAAAGCACGCTGGCCAAATCGCTATCGGTGGCGCACGGTCGCCGCTATCTGACACTTGACGATCTGGCAACGCTGGCCGCAGCCAGAGGCGACCCCGCCGGATTTATTGCTGGACTGGATGGCCCGATCGCTTTGGACGAAGTGCAGCGCGCCCCTGAACTCTTTCTGGCGATCAAAGCGTCGGTCGATCGCAACCGGGAGCCGGGCCGTTTTCTGCTTACTGGATCAGCCAATGTACTTTTACTGCCGGGCATTGCCGACTCGCTCGCTGGCCGTATGGAGGTGTTGTCGTTGTGGCCGTTATCCAGCGCAGAGGCAGTCGACTCTTCGGACTTCAACCGTGCGGACTGGCTGTTCGACGGCCCGATCAAAGCGCTCGCTATTCCGCCCTGCGAACGCGGTGACCTAACCACAGCGTTGTTATCCGGCGGTTTCCCGGAAGCGGTCAGCCGCAAGTCGCCACGGCGCCGTGCCGCGTGGTTTGACAGCTATTTGCAAGCTATCCTGCAGCGCGACGTGCGTGAGCTGGCCAATCTTGAACAACTTACTGAAATGCCCAGCTTGGTCCAGTTATTGGCCACACGTAGCGCCAGTCTGCTCAACTTCGCCGAACTTTCCCGCTCCAGCCGTTTGCCGCAAACAACGCTCAAACGTTACTTCAGCCTGCTGAAAATGCTGTTTCTGGTCTATCAACTTCCGTCCTGGGAACGCAACCCAGGCAAACGACTGGTCAAGGCGCCCAAGGTGTTTTTACCCGACTGCGGCCTCTTGGCCTATTTGATGAGCCTATCGGAAGAGCGCCTGACGGCAGGCCCCGGCTTACCCAGTGGCCTCGTGGAAACCTACGTCTTGAGTGAACTGCTCAAGCACCTGGCCTTTTCCGAGAAAGGGTTAACGCTTTGGCACTACCGGACGCTATCCAATATCGAGGTTGATTTTGTGCTGGAAAACCGGCTTGGCAACCTGACGGGCATCGAAGTCAAGGCCAGCGGGAGTGTCGACAGCAAGGATTTCAAAGGACTGCGTCACCTGAAAGAAACAGAGCCACAAGCGTTCCAGCGCGGCATCGTACTGTACAGCGGGCGCGAGGTCGTGCCCTTCGGCGCCGATTTGTTTGCGGTCCCCTTGTCGATGTGGTGGTCGGTTCAGGAACAATAACGGACCTCACCCCTTTAGCAACTTCCCCTCAGCCACCGCCAACGCCGCCGGAACCCCCAGCAGCACGACCACGTCACCAGCCTCAAATCGCGTGTCCGCCGAAGGCTCCAGCGCCCGGACATCGCGCCGACGCACCACCGTGACATCGACGCCCGAATCGGGCAGCGCCAACTCGCCCAGCGTGTGGCCGATAGCATAAGCGCCGTCACCCAGCGATACTGAGTGCAAGCGCGGCTCGTCATGATCGTGCGCGTCCTCCTGACGATCGCTTTCGCCATGAAAGAAACCACGCAGGCTGCGATAGCGCGCCATCCGGGTCTGACGCACCCGTTTGAGCACGCGATTGATTGGCACGCCAACATGAAATAGTGCGTGCGAAGCGAGCATCATGCTGGCTTCCAATGTTTCCGGCACGACCTCGGCCGCGCCGGCGCGGTGCAAGGTTTCAAAGTCCTTTTCGTCAAGCGTACGAACAACAACCGGCAGCTCTGGCCGCAACTCGCGCAAGTGATGCAGCACCTTCTCCGCTGCCCGCGTGTCAGCGAATGAAACGATAACCACGCTGGCGCGGTTGATGCCGGCGGCGATCAGCGTTTCGCGCCGGGTGGCGTCACCGTAGACGACGTTCTCCCCCGCTGCGGCCGCTTCGCGCACACGCTCCGGATCGAGATCCAGCGCCACGTAGGAAACCGCTTCCTGCGCCAGGAACCGCGCCAGATACTGGCCACTGCGCCCGAAGCCGCAGATCACCGCATGCTTCTCGGTGCTCAGGGTCTGCGCGGCAACCATCGTCAACTGCATCGAGCGCAGCAGCCATTCGCTGCTGGCGAAGCGCAACACGAGGCGGTCGCTATAATGAACGATGATTGGCGCCAACAGCATCGAGAGCACCAGTGCCGCGAGAACGATCTGCAGGATCAACGACGGCACAAGATGCATGACTTTGATTTCTGAGAGCAGGACAAAACCAAATTCACCGCCAGCGCACAACCACAGGCCGGTGCGCATCGCCGAACCAGGGGTCGAACCGAAAAACCGTGACAAACCGGCAACCAGCGCAAACTTCACCAGCAACAAAGAGGTGAGCACGGCAAGCACCAGCAGAAAATTCTGCAGCACCAGCGGAATATCGAGCAGCATGCCAATGGTGACGAAGAACAGCCCCATCAGCACGTCGCGAAATGGCTTGATATCCTCCGCAACCTGGTGCCTGTAGTCGGTTTCCGAGATCAACATCCCGGCCACGAAGGCGCCAAGCGCCAACGACAATCCGGTCAGGTCGGTCAGATAGGCCAGCCCGAGCGTAATCAACAGCACATTGAGCATGAACAGCTCGGTCGACTTGCTGCGCGCCACGATGTCAAACCATTTACACATCAAACGCTGGCCGAAAAACAGCACCAGCGACAGCACAACGACGGCCTTGACCAGTGCAATGCCCATCATGACCGCCATCTGCTCGGGAGATTGCGAGAAGGAGGGGATCAGGATGAGCAAGGGCACAACGGCCAGGTCCTGAAACAGGAGCACGCCCATCACCTCGCGCCCGTGCTTGGCGTCGAGTTCCAACCTTTCACTCAGCAACTTGGTAAGCACCGCGGTAGACGACATCGCCAGCACACCGCCAAGCGCCACGCCAGAATGCCAACTCAGGCCAAACCCAGTGACAACTGCAGTAACCGCCACCAGCGTCAGCAACACCTGCAGAAAACCAAGGCCAAAAACGATACGCTTCATTGCGTAGAGTTTCGGCAACGAAAACTCCAGGCCGATCGAGAACATCAGAAAGACAACACCGAACTCGGCGAGATGCTCCGCCCCAGAGAAGCCTGCCGCCAGATTAAGCGCGTGCGGCCCGATCAATGTACCCACCAGCAGATAGCCGAGCACCGGCGGCAGGCTCAGGCGACGAAAGAGGATAACTGTCGCCACCGAGGCGCCCAGCAACATCAGGATAATCGGCAGTGTTTCCATTGTCTCCTTGGCTTGTGGCGGCGTACCCGCAACCCGCAGATGGGTGCGCAAACGCTGGGCGGCAGGGGCTTCTGCTATACTTGCTTCAATCATAACCGCTACGCCTTCATGAGCCAAATTCAGCCATCAATCCAGCCAACATCGAAAGCGCTCGATCTCGCGCGGCAGGTGTTGCGCATCGAAGCCGACGCGGTCCTTGCGCTGACCGATCGTATCGACGACAACTTTCTTCAGGCGCTGTCGCTGATTCTGAATTGCCATGGTCGCGTGATTGTCAGCGGCATCGGCAAGTCCGGCCACATCGGGCGCAAGATCGCCTCGACGCTGGCCAGCACCGGCACGCCAGCCTATTTCGTGCATCCGGCCGAAGCGAGCCACGGCGACCTGGGCATGATTACCCGCGACGACGTATTGATCGCGCTCTCCAACTCGGGCGAGAGCGAAGAGTTGCTCACCATTGTGCCTTTCATCAAGCGCTCAGGCGCCAAGCTGGTCGCCATGACCGGCAACCGGAATTCCTCGCTGGCTCGCGAAGCCGATGCCCACCTGGATGCCGGCGTGGCGCAAGAAGCCTGCCCACTCAATCTGGCGCCCACTGCAAGCACAACTGCGGCGCTGGCACTGGGCGATGCATTAGCAGTTGCACTGCTTGACGCACGCGGTTTTGGTGTCGAGGATTTTGCGCGCTCACACCCCGGCGGTACGCTGGGGCGCCGCCTGTTGACCCGGGTGCGTGACGTTATGCGCGCCGGCGATGCAGTGCCGGCAATCAACCCTGAAGCCAGTGTCGCGAATGCAATTCTTGAAATCTCGCGCGGCGGCATCGGCATGACACTGGTGATCACGCCGGAACGTCAGGTGCTCGGCATTTTTACCGACGGCGACCTGCGCCGCGCCTTTGCCAAAGGCCTTGATTTGCGCACGATGACGGTCGCTGACGTCATGGGCCGACAGCCGCGCTCGATCCACCCTGACAGGCTGGCTGTTGAAGCAGTCGAGATGATGGAGCAATACAAGATCAATCAATTGCCGGTGGTCGACGAGTCTGGCGCGCTGATTGGCGCTCTCAATATGCACGATCTTTTTCAGGCCAAGGTCATCTGATGGACACACATCTGACAGCGCAGGTTCGGGCAAGCAAACTCAAGCTGATGGCTTTCGACGTCGACGGCGTGCTGACCGATGGTTCGCTCTACTACACCGATCAAGGCGTCGAAATCAAAGCCTTCAATACGCTCGACGGGCACGGCCTCAAGATGTTGCAGCAGGCTGGCATTGCCGTTGCCATCATCACAGGGCGGCGCGCGCGCTGCGTTGAATTGCGCGCTGAAAATCTGGGCATCGGGCATCTGTTCCAGGGCGTCGAGAACAAGCTTGAACAAATGCAGGCGCTGCTCACCGAACTGTCCATCAGCCCGGAAGAAGCAGGCTACATGGGCGACGACGTAGTCGACCTGCCGGTGATGCGCGCTCTGGGTTTTTCTGCCACGACAGCCGATGGGCACGCCTTGATGAACCAGCACGTCAGCTTTACCAGCACGCGCAACGGCGGGCGCGGCGCGGCACGTGAAGTCTGCGACTTCATCCTTCAGGCCCAGGACAAGCTTGAGCCGGCAATGGCCAGATATCTGGCACCTCCGACGGGCAAGTGACCGGATGAAGAACAACTGGAGCAGCGCGTTTTTGCCGCTCACTATTCTCCTTGTACTGTCCGGGCTGACGTTCTGGTTGCGGCACGCCATTGAACTGCCGGAGGAGCGGAAAGATGGAAAGAACCGGCACGACCCCGACTACATCATTGACCAGTCGAAACTAGTCAAACTCGACAATACCGGACGCTTACACTACACAGTCACATCGAAAGAGATTCGTCACTTTCCCGACGACGAATCAACCGATCTGCTCAAGCCGGTCATTGTTTTTCTGCACACGAGCAAACCCTCGGTTACGATGAGCAGCGAACGCGCCCACGTCAGCCGCGATGGCGAACAGGTTGATTTATACGAAAACGTGCGAATCCTGCGCGCCGCGTCGCCGACACAGGAGCAAATGCTGGCAACCATGAACAACCTGACAGTTCGCCCGGACGACGATATCGGCTACACAAAAGACCCGGTGCTGATAACGCAGGGCAAGTCCTGGCTCAAAGGCGTGGGCATGAACGTCAATAACAAGACACAGATCTACGTACTGGAATCCCAGGCCGTAGGCCAATTCGAAAGCAAAACCGCAAAGAAGAAGCGCTAAATCATGACTCGACATTCACTTACCGCAATGGCCGCGACTTTTGCCGCATCACTTTTCTTGCTCTGCCCGCTATCGGCACTTGCCGAGCGCGCTGACCGTGAAAAACCCATCAATCTTGAAGCCGACCGGATCAGCATGGACGACGTCAAGAAGGTGCAGATCTTCGAAGGCAACGTCGTCATGACGCAGGGAACACTGCAAATTCGCACCAATAAACTGGTCGTCACCCAGGATGCCGATGGTTTCCAGAAAGGCACCGCGCTCGGCGGTGCGAACGGACTCGCCCGTTTTCGCCAGAAGCGCGAAGGCAAGGACGAGTTTATCGAAGGCGAAGGCGAACGGATCGAACACGATGCGCGGAATGAGCGAACCGAGTTCTTTGTTCGCGCCTGGGTCAAGAGCGGGCTTGATGAGGTCAAGGGGAACTATGTTTCATACGACGCGCTGACCGAAAAATATCTTGTCACTTCGGGCTCGGAAACAAAGACCGCTGTCGGCGCACCACAAGCCCGCGTGCGCGCCATCATCCAGCCGAAGGGCAAGAACGCCGAAAACCCTGCCGAAAAGAAGGGCGAGCCGCTATCGCTCAAACCAGCCGAAAACCTCACCCCACGAGGAGACTGACGCTGTGGGCTACGAGTTCATCATCGCAGAAACGCGAGGACGTGTCGGCCTGATCACGCTGAATCGACCAAAGCAAATGAATGCACTGTGCGATGCCCTGGTCAGGGAACTCAGCGCAGCGCTTGACGACTTCGAGAAATCGGAGGCGATCGGCGCGATCGTCATCACCGGCTCGCAGAAGGCCTTTGCTGCCGGCGCCGACATAACGGCGATGAGAGACTTCTCCTATATGGACGCCTACAAGAACGACTACATCACCCGGGACTGGGAACGCATCAAGACCTGCCGCAAGCCGGTCATCGCCGCGGTCGCAGGCTACGCCCTTGGTGGCGGGTGCGAACTGGCAATGATGTGCGACTTTATCCTTGCGGCAGACAACGCACAGTTCGGCCAGCCGGAAATCAAACTGGGCACACTGCCCGGCGCCGGCGGCACGCAACGGCTGCCGCGCGCCATCGGCAAAGCCAAGGCCATGGAAATGTGCCTCACAGCACGCATGATGGGCGCTGAAGAAGCTGAGCGCGCCGGCCTCGTTGCCCGAATCATCCCAACCGACAAGTTGCTTGAAGAAGCGCTGATCACCGCCGAAAAAATCGCCGCCTTCTCGCTGCCGGCAGTCATGATGATCAAGGAATCAATCAATCGCGCCTTTGAAAGCGGTCTTAACGAAGGCTTGCTTTTCGAGCGTCGCGTCTTCCACGCCAGCTTCGTACTGGAAGACCAGAAGGAAGGCATGGCGGCCTTTGCCGACAAGCGCAAACCGGTCTTCAAGCATCAATAATTGCGGGCATCCTGCAAACATCGG
>CAJAHZ010000436.1 GCA_903939665.1 uncultured Pseudomonadota bacterium
GTTCGAGTTCGCTCGCCTTGTGGCGCTGTGAAAGCGTGTCAAAAGCTTTCAGTTTGACGCGTTGTTGCTGCCAGTGCGTCTGCCCAGCCATGGTGTTCCGTTCCTGCAAGCCAACTGTTTTTCCTTGTTGGTCGATCGCTTCATCCAGCCGGCAGAGAAACTCCTGATAATTGTGGTATTCGCGCTGAGCTATCCCGTTCTGGGCCGCCTGACGGAAGCGGGAGGCATATTCGTCGCGGTATTCCTGCAGCATTGCTAACTTATTTTTCGCGTCTTTTTCACTGGCGATCAGCGTCGCAAGCCGACGCGTTGCGTCATCAGCGCGGTTTTGCATCAGTTCAAGGATCGGCTGGAGGGAGAAAGGCTTCATGGCCGTACGGGACGATTAAAAATGGTTCTCGTGCGCTGCGGTGTCAGACGGTAGCACCAAATAGCGTGTGCAGATGGCGCACGCTGCTATCAAAGTTGGCGCGCTGACCCAGGTCTTGCTGAAGGAAACTTTCAAGCTGCGGATAAAGCGCGATCGCCTGATCCAGCATCAGGTCGGATCCGGCAACGTAGGCACCCACGCTGATCAGGTCGCGTGAGCGCTGGTAGCGCGAGTAGAGTTGTTTGAAGCGGCGTATCTGGTCAAGGTGGCCCGGTTTGATCAGGTTGACCATGGCGCGGGAAATCGATTGTTCGATGTCGATTGCCGGGTAGTGTCCTGCATCGGCAAGTGAGCGTGAGAGCACAACGTGGCCATCAAGAATCGCCCGCGCCGAGTCGGCAATGGGGTCCTGCTGGTCGTCGCCCTCAACCAGTACCGTGTAGAAGGCGGTAATCGAGCCGCCGCCTTCTGTGCCGTTGCCTGCGCGTTCAACGAGTTGAGGTAGCTTAGCGAAGACCGAAGGTGGGTAGCCACGCGTTACCGGTGGCTCGCCGATGGCCAGTGCAATTTCGCGTTGGGCCATCGCGTAACGGGTCAGAGAGTCCATGATCAGCAGCACATGCTTGCCCTGGTCGCGGAAGTGTTCGGCAATAGAGGTGGCGTAGGCAGCGCCTTGTAGTCGCATCAGCGGGCTGACATCGGCGGGTGCCGCAACGACAACGGAGCGGCGCATTCCTTCTTCGCCGAGAATTTGTTCGATGAATTCTTTTACTTCGCGTCCCCGTTCGCCAATCAGTCCGACGACAATGATCTCGGCTTCGGTGTAGCGCGCCATCATGCCAAGCAGCACGCTCTTGCCGACGCCAGAGCCGGCAAAAAGCCCCATGCGTTGCCCCCGGCCAACGGTCAGCAAGGAGTTGATAGCGCGTACGCCAACGTCGAGTGACTGCGTGATGGGCGCGCGTGACATGGGATTTACCGGACGGCTCTGCAAGGGCCGCATGATAGTGCTGATTAGCGGGCCGAGTTGGTCGAGCGGACGACCTGCGGCATCGAGAATTCGGCCGAGCAACGTATCGCCGACCGGGAGAAGCTTGCCTCGATCAATAGCGCGTCGACGAGCGTGGCGCTCCTGATCGACGCGTGGTGCCGGAGTGTTTGCCTCGAGAGCAACGATCTTGGCGCCGGGCGACAGACCGTAAACATCCTCGGATGGCATCAGAAACAGCCGTTCACCGTTGAAGCCGACAACCTCTGCCTCGATTGGCGAGCCGCCAATCGGCAGGATACGGCAAGAACTGCCGAGAGGCAGCTTCAGACCGGAAGCCTCCATTACGAGGCCGTTGATGCGTGTCAAATGGCCGCTCGAAAGCAGCGGGCTGGCCTGGCTGGCAGCATCTTCGCAATTGCTGAGAAAATTGCGCCAGCGCGTGACGTGTCCAGGTTGTTTTGTGTCGGTCATGGAACCGGGTTCTTCAGGCTTGCGCGTCCAGCCAGTCCTGGCTGACGCCGATCGCTTCGATGACCCGCCGCCAGCGTGTTGCAAGCGTTGCATCTACCTCGCTGGCGCCTATTTCAACGCGGCATCCGCCGGCTTCCAGACGTCCGTCTTCGATGATGCGCCAGTTGTTGTGCGACAGCTGTTCGCCGAGGTGCGTGCGTATTAGTGCGGCGTCGTCCGGGTGGACGAAAAGCGCAGGATGACCGTGATTGGGCGAAAGTGCAGCGACCGCTTCACGGACAACCGGCAACAACAACTCCGGTTTGACACGCAGGCTCTGGCGCAGCACCTGACCGGCAATTTCAATGGCTACCGCCAGCAGTTGGTCGGCAACCTCCTGGTCAATTCCTTGCAGCGATTGCTGAAGATTTTTTAGCAGCGTATCGATCTGCGCGGCTGCAGTTTTTGCGTGTTCGATGCCAGCTTCATAACCTGCCGCATAACCCGATTCGTGTGCCTCGGTGTAAATTCGCTCGACTTCTTCTGCCGTTGCCAGCGTGACAGGCGGCGGTTGATCAGTGCGGTTTTCTTCCGCGGCGGGGTTTGCGTTGGGTCGTGCAACGACCGGCGGTAATTCTCCGGCCTCGTCGAACGCAGCAAGCTCCCAGCGCTGATAGGCGGTAAGCTTCTCTTTGGAGATGAAGCCCGTCATGGTGTGCTGCCGCTCAAATCATCTCTTCGCCGCCTGCACCACCGAGGACAATCTGGCCCTCGTCGGCAAGACGGCGGACGATCTTGAGGATTTCTTTCTGTTCGGCTTCTACCTCGGAAAGGCGTACCGGGCCGCGTGATTCCAGATCTTCGCGCAACATCTCGGCAGCGCGCTGCGACATGTTCTTGAAAATCTTTTCGCGTAGTGGCTCAGTGGCGCCTTTCAGAGCGAGGATCAGCGAATCGGACTGGATCTCGCGCAGCAGCAGCTGGATACCCCGGTCATCAAGGTCAAGGAGGTTTTCGAACACAAACATTTCGTCGAGAATTTTTTGCGCAAGTTCGGGGTCGTATTCGCGGATCGAGTCTACGACCGAAGTCTCGTTGGCCGTGCCGATGAAGTTGAGAATTTCGGCCACAGTACGCACACCACCCATTGCCGCTTTCTTGATATTGGCCGAGCCGGAGAGCAGGCGCAGCATCACGTCATTGAGTTCCTTGAGGGCGGAGGGCTGGATGCCCTCAAGGGTGGCGATGCGCAACACCACGTCGTTGCGCAGGCGCTCAGTGAAATAGTTGAGAATTTCGCTGCCCTGGTCGGGTTCAAGGTGTACGAGAATTGTTGCAACGATCTGTGGATGCTCATTTTTGATGAGGTCGGCCACGGTCGGCGCATCCATCCACTTGAGGCCTTCAATGCCGTTGGTGTCGCCACCTTGAAGGATGCGCGAGATGAGGTTTGACGCCTTGTCGTCGCCGAGCGCCTTGGTCAGCACCGAGCGGATGTAGGCATCCGTATCGTTGTGAATCGCGGTGGCCTCCCGCGCCGTGTGCTGAAATTCTGAGAGTACCTCTTCGACCCGGGTACGCGGAACCGATTTAAGCAGGGCCATAGCGTGGCCGAGTTTTTGTACGTCTTTTGGGCCGAGTTGCTTGAGCACTTCGGCTGCGTGCTCTTCGCCGAGTGAAAGCAGCAATATGGCGCTTTTTTCGACGCCGTCCTCAGGTGGCATTGGAGCTCGTCCAGTCCTTGATTATGTTGGCAACGATTTTCGGATCTTGCTGCGCCACATCGCGTGCCTGCTCAATTTTCTTGTCCAGCGTGGCGGCGGGAGACGGCCCCTGATCCTCTTCTTCGTCGGCAACGATGTTCAACTTCGTGCCAATCGACCTGGGCGAGGCTTTTGGCAGTGACTCAAGCATTGATTTAAGCAGTGGTCGCGCTACGCCGAGCAGCAGGTAAGCGATGATGCCGGCGATGGCGCCGTATTTGATCAGTTCCTTGCCGATTGAGAGCAACTCCGGATCTTTCCACAGCGGGATTCCCCCGTCGCCTTTGTCGACAATGCTGAACGGTGCGTTGGCGACCGAGATCGTGTCGCCCCTATCCTTGCTGAAGCCCATCGCTTCCTTGACCAGATCGTTGATCTGCTTCAGTTCAATGTCGGACAATGGCTTGCTCGTGGTTTTGCCTACTTCCTTGCGGTGATTGACGACAACGGCCGCCGACAGGCGCTTGACTACGCCCACCGATTGCTTGGTGTGGCGGATGGTCTTGTCCACCTCGTAGTTGATCGTTGAATCCTTGCGCGTGTTGATGGGCTGGCCGACGCTGTTGATTGCTGCCTGTACGCCGGCCGCGTTCAGTTGCCCTGGTACCGGCGCACCGGAAGGCGCCGCAGCCCCACCGGCGCCCGCCACGGCAGGTTGGGTCAGTGGTGCGGTCGCCGGTGCTGGTGGCTGGTTGGAAAGCGCTCCCGGAACACCTTGAGCCGATGGCGTAGCGCTCGCTGTTTCGCTCGTCTGCTGGCTGCGGATGCTGATTTCCGGGGGGGTCGTGTTCGGGCGGTGCGTTTCGGCCGTCTGCTCGGTCTGCGAAAAATCGACATCGGCGGCAACCTGCACGCGCGCGTTCCCTGGGCCGACGATCGGCGTCAGGATGCCTTCGATGCGCATGATGACGCTGGCTTCAAGCTCCTGCACATATTTTATTTGCGTTGGATCGAGACCGGTTTCCATCAGCTTGCTCTTTAGCTGCGAGAGCATGGCGCCGCTTTGATCAAGCAGCGTGACGTTGCTTACCGGTAGTTGCGGCACGCTGGCGGCTACCAGATTTTGAATGCCGGCAACCTGGGACGGCTCCAGTGTTCGGCCTGGGTAGAGATAGAGCAGCACGGATGCAGACGGTTTCAGTTCTTCGCGGACAAAGACCGTAGGTTTCGGTATGGCCAGATGCACGCGTGCCGTTTGCACCGCAGCGATTGACTGGATCGTGCGCGCCAGTTCGCCTTCCAGCCCGCGCTGGTAATTGACCTGCTCGGCAAACTGGCTGATGCCGAACTTCTGGTTTTCCATCAGCTCGAAACCGACCGCACCCCCCTTTGGCAAGCCTTGTGAGGCGAGGCGCAGGCGGACTTCGTGCACTTTGTCGCCGGGAACGAGCACCGCCCCTCCGCTTTCGCTGAATCGGTAGGGAATATTCAATTGATCAAGCGCGGTGATGATCGAGCCGCCATCGCGCTCGGAGATGTTGGAGAAAAGCACCCTGTAATCAGCGTGCTTAAGCCAAGTCGAACTGGCGACAAGCAAGGCAATGAAGGCGGCGATCGACACCATCACCACGACCTTTTGCGTGTTGCTCATTCGTACCAGCGTTTCGCGCAGACGGTCGCTCAGATTGCCGTCTGCCTTGTTTGTGGTTTTGTTTGTCGCCGCCATGCCTGCGCTAATGTGTGAACCCTGAGATTAATCAAGCAAAAAGCGAAAACTACTCAGAAATATTCTACTATTGTAGCTGCTAATTGCCCGGGATTTTCCATCGAATGACTGAAGCGGCTCAAATACCGGCTCCCGACGTAAAAGCGCAGGAACTGCAGCGCGCCTTTGACGTCTTCAATCAGGTCTCGCTCGAACTGACTCAGGCCTATGAAGGGCTGCAGGGGCGTGTCGAGTCTTTGACCGCTGAGTTGGCCGTTGCCAATGGCGAGTTGCTGCGCCAGTACCAGGAAAAGGAGGCGCTTTCCGAACGGCTTGCCTTGCTGCTTAATGCGTTGCCGGCAGGTGTTGTCGTTCTCGATAGCATGGCTAAAATCAGCGAGGCCAATCCTGCTGCGCGCGCGATGTTTGGTGAATCAATCATCGGCGTTGACTGGCCGGCATTGGCCGGCTTGCAACTGGCCGTCACGGATGCGCCGGAGGAGTGGCAACTGGGTGATCGTCGCGTCTCGATCGCCGAGAGTCCGCTTGATTCGGCCGGCGGGCGCATTTTGCTGATTCACGACGTAACTGCTGCGCATGACCTTAAAGCCGATCTGGAGCGTAATCAGCGTCTCGCGGCGATGGGTGAAATGGCGGCCTCGCTGGCCCATCAGCTGCGGACGCCCTTGGCCACGGCCTTGCTCTATAGCGCCAATCTGGCACAGCCAGAACTCTCCGATGCGGCGCGTACACGCTTTGCCGGCAAGGCGACAGAACAACTGAAGCGTCTAGAACGACTGATTCAGGATGTGCTGCTTTTTGCCCGCGGGGAGAGCATCGGGCGCGATGCCATCGCGGCTTTGTTGCTGATCTCAGAAGTCGCGCAGACGCTGGAGCCGCTGTGTCTGGATAAAGGTGTCAATTTCCGCGTCGTGGCCGACGTCGGTGAAACTATAATCATGGGCAGTCGCAAAGCATTGGGCGGCGCGCTGGTGAACTTGCTGGAGAACGCCTTGCAGGCCTGCGAAGCCGGCGGAGAGGTGGTATTGAGCGCGGTCATGGCGGGCCGCTATCTGCGGATTGGCGTGCGCGACACCGGGCCGGGCATCGCCATGGAAGTGCAAACCCGGATTTTCGAACCATTTTTTACTACGCGGGGGCAGGGGACTGGCCTTGGGCTGGCCATCGCCCTCGGTGTGGCGCGTGCTCATGGCGGGACAATTGAAGTTAATTCGACACCGGGCGAAGGCTCGGAATTTCTCATGCTGCTGCCCGTTGGGCCGGCAGTTGAACAACAGCGGGAACAACGACGGGAAGCGCAGTGACTCAGGGATTGCCGATACTGGTCGTCGAAGACGACCCCAATTTGCGTGAAGCGGTGTGCGATACGCTTGAACTTGCCGGGCAGTCCGTCGTTTCGGCGGACGGCGGTGAGGCGGCGCTCAAACTGCTCGATGCACAATCGGTTGCGCTGGTGGTGAGCGATGTGCGGATGATGCCGATGGACGGCATCACCCTGCTCAAGGAAATCCGCACGCGCTTTCCCCATCTGCCGGTGGTTCTGATGACCGCTTTCGCCGATGTGGATCGGGCAGTGGAAGCAATGCGCTCGGGCGCTTGCGACTTCCTGCTAAAACCCTTTGAGCCGAAGGCGCTGCTTGAACATGTGGCACGCTACCGGTTGCCCGAGTCGGTTGATGACGACCGGGTGGTGGCCAACGATCAGGCCAGCCGCAATCTCTTCGCCTTGGCTGCCCGCGTGGCGCAGACCGATGCAACGGTGCTGCTGACCGGTGAAAGCGGTGTCGGCAAGGAGGTCGTGGCGCATTACATTCATAACCATTCGGCTCGGAGAAAGGGGCCGTTTGTCGCCATCAACTGCGCGGCGATCCCGGACAGCCTGCTTGAGGCTACGCTTTTTGGTTACGAGAAGGGTGCATTCACCGGTGCGCAGCAGGCGCAGGCGGGCAAGTTTGAACAAGCGCAGGCCGGAACGCTGCTGCTTGATGAAGTCACTGAAATGCCGCTCGGTTTGCAGGCCAAACTTTTGCGTGTACTGCAGGAACGCGAGGTGGAGCGGGTGGGCGGCAAGAAACCGGTCGCGCTTGATATCCGGGTAGTCGCGACGTCCAATAGAGACATGGCCGAAGCCGTGGCCAAGGGAGTGTTTCGCGAAGATTTGTTCTACCGACTCAACGTTTTTCCTTTGCTGATTCCGGCACTGCGTCAGCGCCCCGACGATATTGCCCCTCTGGCGCGCCATTTTCTTGCCGAGCATGGCGGTCGCTCGGGGCGTCCCGGTTTGCGTCTCGCTCCTTCTGCCGAGGCTGCGCTGCGCGAGCATGCTTGGCCTGGCAATGTGCGTGAGCTCGAAAATGTGATGCAACGCGCAGTGATTCTCGCGCCCAGCGATCTCATTGAAGCGGAGTCTCTGCATATTCCGGTATCGGCGATGGCTGGGCAGGCTCCTCGGGCGGTATCGGAGTTAATAGTGCCGGCAACTGGTGCCTTGCCGTTGGAAGGCCAGAAAACCGATAACATGCGAGACTTGGAACGTGAGCATATCCTTGAGACGTTGGCTTCCGTGGGGGGGTCAAGGAAGTTGACGGGAGAGCGTTTGGGAATGTCTGAACGAACCTTGAGACATAAACTCAAGCAATATCGCGAAGCTGGCTTGTTTGACGACTGATCTGGAGCTGGTTTTGAAATAAGCTGGCGCGGTTATTGCGTTAGCTAAAGCATCAGGCGTTTGGAGAGTTACATGGACAGCAAGGGTATCGATCAGATGTTGAGCGTGTTGCGTGCCACCTCAGCACAGGCGGGAAGCCGCACAACCGAGGCACAGAGCGCCACAGGGGGCGGTGCCGACTTCGCCCAGATATTGCAGAATTCGATAGCGCAGGTGAACCAGACGCAGCAGCAGGCAGAAGGCTTGGCGGCAAATTTTGCCGCCGGCGACGGCAATGCCAATTTGCATGAGGTGATGATCGCCCTGCAAAAAGCCAATGTCTCGTTTCAGGAAATGGTTCAGGTACGTAACAAACTGGTTACTGCCTATCATGATGTAATGAATATTCAGGTTTGAGTTGTTTGATTTCCCCCTGCAAAC
>CAJAHZ010000437.1 GCA_903939665.1 uncultured Pseudomonadota bacterium
CCTGCGCGGCATCGACACGGACGCCGGCTTGTCCATTTTTGTCGGCGATGTGGCGCGCTATCGACACTGGCTGACGAACTTTATCGAAGAAGCACCGGCCTTGGTTTTGTTAGTCCGGCAGGCGATCGCCGCCGGCGACAGCGAGCAGGCGGGGCTGCACGCGCACACCCTCAAGGGGCGTAGCGGCATGCTGGGTATGGCCGAGGTGCATGCCATTGCCGCTGCGCTCGAAGCGGCGCTCGACAAGGGTGAACCGGCGGACGCGCTGCCCGATAGCCTCGCGCAGGCGGTTGACTTGATCTGCAACGAGATCAGCAGCGTTTTCGGTACCCGGAAAGCCCCGCCGGAATGAGCCTGTTTTCGAAAAATGACCGCTGGTTTACGGCCGCCTGGATCGGCCTGTGGTTGCTGCTGAGCGGCGTTTTGCTGCTCGCCGCCGACTGGGAGGCTGACCGCCAGTTGAAGACGCGCATGGCCTTCTTCGAGAAGCACAACTTCGACCTGTCGGAAATCGCCGAGCAGGTCACGGTCAGCCGGATAAACCGTTACGACGAGGTGCTGCGCTTGCTGCGCAAAGCCTACATCGCCGACCGGCCAAGATTTTCCGAGAACGTCCAACTATTGCGCCACGGCCCGCTGGCCGACCCCGACCTGCACGTCGTGCTCGTTGACCAACAGGGTTACCTCGCCTGGACCGATACGCCCAACGCGCCAGCGCGCCTCTACCTGGGCGACCGCGCGTATTTCCGCTTCTTTGCCGACGGCGGCAAGGACCGGCTGTACATTGACGAACCGGGTTTTGGCCGAACCACGCGACGCTACTCCCTGCCGCTGGCGCGACCGCTATTCGACGCGACCGGCAGCTTTCTCGGCGTTATCGCGCTTTCGGTCAAACAGGAGTCGCTGAGCAATTTCGGCCACACGCTGGCGCGCTCAAGCGACACCACGGTCACCGTCGTCAGTCACGCCGGCGCCATTGTCACCCGCTCGCGCGACCTGGCGATCGCGCAGGGAACAAGTCTGTCGCCGGAGCAACTGGCGCCGATGCAGCGTGGCACCGACGGGATGTTTACAACAGGCGCCCCGCTGCGCTCCGTTGCCTACCAGCGGCCGGCAGACATGCCGCTGATCATCTTCGCCGAATCCGACCCGGCAGAATTGCTGCGCGAAGAAGCGCTGCAGCGCAAACTGCTGCTAACCAGCGCCGGCCTTGCCTCCTTGCTCCTCCTCGCCCTGCTGCGCAGCGTGTTGCGGCGGCGCAGGGAAATGGCCGCCGTCATCACGACGCAGCAGACCCACCTGCAGGAGGCACAACGGATCGCCGGCATGGGCAGTTGGGAGCTCGATCTGGCCAGTTTGCGCTTCAAGTGGTCGGCCGAGGTCTATCGGTTGTTCGGCGTTTCGGCGGCCGATTTTGACCCGACTCGCGAAAATTTCCTCATGCTCGTGGCCGATGCCGACCGTGAGGCGGTTCGCACCGCGATCGAAAAAATCGCCATTGACGGCGAGGGCGGCACCGAATTTTCGCTGGTGCGCGGCGACGGCGAAACGCGCCGCATGTTCGGACGAGGCGAAGTGGTGCGTGACAAGGCCGGCAAGGTCGTTACGCTGATCGGCACGGTGCGCGACGTGACCGAACAACGCGCCACCGAGCAGGAACTTCGCACCTATCAAACGCAACTGCAGGATCTGGTCGATCAACGCACCGCCGAACTGAGCGCTGCACTGCAAGCTGCGCAAATCGCCGACCAGACCAAGGACGCCTTCCTCGCCAACATCACGCACGAACTGCGCACGCCGCTCAGCGCGATGGTCGGCTTTTCCGGTCTGGCGCGACCGTTCAGCACAGACGCCCGGCAACGTGAATATCTCGACAAGATTGTCAGTGCCGGCACGACGCTATCCAGCCTGATCAACGACCTGCTCGACCTGTCGAAGATCGCCGCCGGCCGCATGGAACTCGACGCCCGCCACTTCAGCCTGCGCCAGTTGCTGGCGCGCAGCCGCTCGGTGATGAGCTACAAGGCCGAAGCAAAAGGGCTTGAGCTCGTCGAGCGCATCGACGAGGAAGTGCCCGACATTCTGCTTGGCGACCCCTTGCGCCTTGAGCAAATTCTGCTCAACCTGCTGAGCAACGCCATCAAGTTCACCGCTCACGGTCGCATCGAAGTGCGCATTGATCTGGATTCCCGGATCGACCAGCGGGTCTGCCTGTCGATCGAGGTCGAAGATGCCGGCATCGGCCTGAGCGAAGAAGAGATGGCCCGCATCTTCAAACCCTTCACGCAGACCGACGCTTCGATGAGCCGCAAGTTTGGCGGCACCGGCCTGGGCCTGGCGATCTGCAAGCACCTGGCCGAACTGATGGGCGGCGGCATCAGCGTCAGCAGCCGCGAGGGCAGCGGTGCCACTTTCTGTATCAAACTCTGGCTTGCGCTGGGCGATGTAAGCGCACTGGCCGCCGACGAACTGCCGACCGATGGCGCCATGCTACCCGCGTCCTATCGCGACGCCCGCGTCCTGGTGGTCGACGACCAACGGTTCAACCGGGAAGTGGTTGAGGGCTTGCTCGCCGTGGTCGGCATTGTGCCGTGCATGTCCACCGACGGTCAGGAAGCACTCGACCTGCTGACCCATGCCGGACCCGACGCTTTCGATCTGGTGTTGATGGACGTCCAGATGCCGGTCATGGATGGCCTGGCCGCCACCCGGGCCATTCGGCGGCAGGCGGGTTTTGAGCAGTTACCGATCGTCGCCATGACGGCGCACACCATGGCGCATGAGAAAGCGCTCGGCAGCGCGGCCGGTATGAACGACCATATCGGCAAGCCTTTCGACGACCGGAGTTTTTACCGCGTTCTGGCAAAGTGGTTGCCGCCGTGCAAACACAGCGCGCTGCCGATTCCTGTCGCGATAATACCGGAGGCGGGCAGCTTGCCGGCGCTGCGCGGCATCGACACGCACGCCGGACTGGCGCTCTTTGTCGGCGACGAGGCACGCTACCGGCACTGGCTGATCAACTTTGTCGAAGAAGCCCCCGGTTATGTGGCGCAGATCCGCAAGTCATTGAGCAACGGCCAACCCGAGCAGGCCACTTCATCGGCGCACATCCTCAAGGGACGCAGCGGCATGCTCGGCATGAACGAGCTGCAGATGGTCGCTGCAGCACTCGAAGCAGCCATCGAGCAGCACGCGCCGGGCAACGAACTGCAGGAGAAATCGACGCGGCTCGAACAACTTGCCCGGCAGTTGTGCGGGGAAATCAACCAGGCATTCGGCTTGCCGGGCAACGCTGGCCCGAGCCTTGCCCCCCTCACCCTGCCCGCGGCACTACCCGAGGGGCCGCTGCCACCCTCCATCGCACACCTGATCGGCCTGCTTGAGGCCGGCGACGGCGATTGCGATGTGGCGATTACCCACTGCCTGGACGAACTTGCGGAATCGGACTGGGCACCGC
>CAJAHZ010000438.1 GCA_903939665.1 uncultured Pseudomonadota bacterium
ACTGTTTACAAGCACTATTTTAATATGGCAAAAATAAGCGTGGATTGGCGCTCTTACCCTTCAGCGAGCCGCCTGCATTCGCAGCATCCTCTGCTCAGATTTTAAAATGAGAACTGCTGATGGGATACTGATAATCATCACACAATATTCAACAGTTCATTTCTTGCGGCGCATACTGACATTTATGCGCCTACGCACTTAGACAATTTGTATCAGCTATCGCGATTTAATGCTCTATTGACACCAATTCCATCAGGCACATTTGTTTGGAGTAGAGAATTTCTTAATCAAAACGCCGATTTGATATTTGGAACTTCGCGTATCGACATGCCTCTTGGGCGCCACAGTCTTTACGGCTATCCTTTTAGAAACAGCGTCATTGTCACTCTAAACAAGAGTTTTGATTCGATATGCTTTTCCGAAGGCAATGCAATGTTATTGGATGATCCTTATGAAAATTTAGTGCGAATGTGCCGCCATAAACTTCACTGGGTGGTACCGTTGCTCAACGATTTATCAACCCGTGTTTTTGATATTTTGATATCCGGTGGCATTCCAATTGTCCCTGAGTCGCTTAGAGCTCATCCGGGGATTAAGTGCGTTCATCCAGATGACATCTTGTTTTATAACGTATCGGATATATTGAATCCACACCCCCTTGTTATTTCAGGTATCCAGCTATTCGATCGCAACGGATGTGCTGGTATCGCCCGTCGATTTTTGACTGGCTGGGAATCTCATGCTGATTGTCGGTTAGCCAATGCATTGGCGATCGCACGCGCGCAATTTTTGGCAGATGTTTGAACCTAAAAACCGCAGTTAGCCGATTCCGCCAGCATAATTTTTCAGAAGTCGATGCGCGGCAGGCGGCGCGATTCCGGCGAGGACGTGCTTGAGATGATCGCAGACGCGGCGCCAAACGGTTATCGAATTCAACTGCTCCGCAGCTCAGCAACCCACCCCTGAAGCAAGGCGGAGACGCGCCAGCGTTGCCCGAGCCCTCTCGAAATGCGCGTGCAAACCGGTCAGAGTGATCGTCGTTTGCCCTACGTGTTCCGTCCGGTGCCCGACCGAGGACATCAGCCAGGGGCGACTGGCAATCGCCTCACGCCGAGCCTCCGGATTAGCCAAGCGAACGAAGAGGCTCCACCAGTTATACACCAACGCCACCGCCCGAGCGGCGAGCTGACAGCGATGCAAGTCAATGTGTAGTAAAACCGCCCCAGCCCCACTGGTTTTTCAACTCGTCAAAGGCATTCTCGGTATCTGCATGTCGGCCAATTTTGTTATTTGCCGACCACAAGGATTCCGACGCTCGCCGGATTTGGCTGGATCGGCGCTGTCAGCGAACCGAGAGCCGGCACGCTCTGAATGGGCGCAGAGACGACAAGCGTGTTGCCGTTCGGATCGAACTGTTTCAACGCATCGACAATGCCGCTCACCGCTGCCACCACACCGAGGACGCCAACGCCAGCCACACTTGTTGGCGGCAAGACATCAATCCCTGACATCGTCACGGTGTTTATCGTCCCTGAACCAGACTGGTTAAACGCACCGATCGCATCAACCAAGCCACCGACCTTGAAGCTCAAATTTTCATTCAATGCAGTTTCTACAGGGGCAATGTTGGCGTACTCGTTTTTATCCGCGACAAACCAGACGTCGGCCATCGCACGCCTCGTACCATCCGTTGTTTCGTACCCGGAAACCAGTCCTTCAAAGTTTCCGTTGTTGTTTGCCCACGAGGTAGTGGCAGCGAGATCAAGTCTGGCAACGCCAACCGAATCAAGCGTTCGCACTTCTCCTGCCTGACTAACACCATCCGAATTACCATCAACCCATATTCGGAGGTCGGCGAATCCGACATCTGCACTGGTCACCAGGCCATCAGCGTTGGCATCAAGTTCAGCCAGCGCGACGTAACCGTTGGCAGCTTTTCTCCCGTCGGCCAGCGTTGTGGCCGTTCCGAAAAGCTCACTGCCATCGTTGATCAATCCGTCGTGATTCCGGTCCATCACCAACAAACCATCTCCACTGCCGACCCATCCGGTATGAACCTTTTGCCCGCTGGCAAACAAATCGAACTCGACACCGGCAGCAATGTTTTGCGTCGCGATGCCATCTCCGTTCAAATCAAGAATCAGGGGTGAGCCTATTGCCAGATACGGAGACTGATCAGTCGTGAATGCCAGATTCTGTGCCGCAGTCAATGCGCAGACTTGCGTCGTGGTCAAGGCGGTGACCTGATCAATGGTC
>CAJAHZ010000439.1 GCA_903939665.1 uncultured Pseudomonadota bacterium
ACCTCGTTTTTGTCGACAACCCGCCGCACCATGCCGGCGGCGACTTCTGCCTCGACGGTGACCGGTTAAAACATGCCGCAAACGACACCGAAAAAACGCTAACTTACGCCGGCATCGGCATCTTCGCGCCGGCTTTTTTTGCCAGCGTCAAAAACGGCATCGTCATGAAACTGCGCCCGCTGCTCGACGCCGCGATCGACGTGCAGACCATCACCGGGGAACGCTACGCCGGCCGCTGGGTCGACGTAGGAACGCCACAGCGCCTTGCCGAACTCGACACGGAATTAAGGGCTTGCCAATGAAACACCCACCCTACTCAAAACGCCGCGCACAACTCATCGCGCAACTCGGCGACGGCGTCGCCATCGTGCCGACCGCACCGGAACGCGTACGCAATCGAGACTCTCACCACCCCTACCGCTTCGACAGCTACTTCTGGTACCTCAGCGGCTTTCCCGAACCCGAAGCGGTGATCGTACTGGTCGGCGGCAAGACACCCAAAACGATTCTGTTTTGCCGAGAGAAAAACGAAGAGCGCGAAACCTGGGACGGCTTCCGCTACGGCCCCGAGGCGGCACGCGATGCCTACGGCTTTGACGAGAGCTATCCGATCGCCGAACTCGAACAACAGCTTCCCGAGTTGATCGCCAACCGCAGCACGCTCTGGCACTCGCTCGGCCACGATGCCGAGTGGGACATCAAAATCGCCGCCGCACTCAATGCCGTACGTGCGCAAAGCCGCGCTGGCAAACGCGCGCCGGGCGAGTTGCGCGATCTGCGCGGCCTGCTCGACAGCATGCGCCTGACCAAAGACACGCACGAAATGGCGATCATGCGCCGCGCCGCCGACATCGCTTCAGCCGGCCACGCGCGCGCCATGCGTGCCTGCGCGCCAGGCATGGCCGAGTATGAACTCGAAGCCGAACTGAGTTACGAATTCCGTAAGCGCGGCGCCGACGGCCACGCTTACACACCAATCGTCGCCAGCGGTGCCAACGCCTGCATCCTGCACTACGTCGAAAACAACAAACTGCTCGCCGAACACACGCTGGTGCTGATCGACGCCGGCTGCGAACTCGGCGGCTACGCCTCCGACATCACCCGCACCTTCCCGGTCGGCGGACGCTTCAGCGCCGCGCAACGCGACGTCTATGAAATAGTCCTCGCCGCGCAGGCAGCCGCAATCGCTGCCGTCAAACCCGGCGCGCCCTTCATGGCCTATCACGAAGCGGCGCTACGTGTTCTCGCACAAGGTCTGATTGACCTCAAGCTGCTCAGCGGCAGCGTCGACAGCGTGATCGAAAGCGAAGCCTACAAACCCTTCTACATGCACCGCACCGGTCACTGGCTCGGCCTCGACGTGCACGACGCAGGCGAATACAAGGCCGGCGAAGACTGGGTTGCCCTCGCGCCGGGCATGACGCTGACCGTCGAACCCGGCCTCTACATCCGTCCCGGCGCCGATGTCCCGAAACATCTGCACGGCATCGGCGTTCGCATCGAGGATGACGTTTTTGTCACTGCGGATGGCTGCGATGTCTATACCAGCGCACCAAAAACCGTCGCCGACATTGAAGAAACGATGCGCCGTGACTGAGCCCGCCGCGACGACGAAAATCGTCAGCGCCGTAGACATCGCTATCATCGGTGCCGGCCCGGTTGGCATGACACTCGCGCTGGCGCTGGCCGGCGGCCCGCACCGCGTCCTGCTCATCGACAGCCGACCGCACGGCGCGTGGGCCGGCGACCCACGCGCACTGGCCCTCTCGTACGGCACACGGCAACTGCTCGAACGGCTGAACGCATGGGATAGCGCCGCCGGCACGCCGATCCACGACATCCACATCTCGCAGTGCGGCGGTTTCGGCCGCACCGTCATCGACCGCAGCGAACAAGGCATACCGGCACTCGGCTATGTCATGCGCTACCGCGACCTGGCCGCCGCACTCGATGCCCGCATCGGCAGCGCACAACTGCGCGACGACTGCCAGATCGACCGCCTCACAACCTGTCGAGAAGGAGCCACCCTGACCGTCTGCCGCAAGGGTGTCACCGAACGCATCGACGCACGCCTGATCGTGCACGCCGAAGGCACGCCGGCCAACGATACCGCCGTTGATGTGCGCGACTACGGGCAGCACGCCGTCGTTGCCGAAGTCCGCCCGGCGCCGGGGCATAATCACCGCGCCTGGGAACGGTTCACGCCGGACGGCCCGCTGGCCCTGCTGCCGCTCGGGCAGGACTACTCGATCGTCTTCACCGTGCCACCCGAAAAAGCCGCGCGCCTTCTGCGGCTCGACGATGCCGCTTTTCTCGGCGCACTGCGCAGCCAGTTCGGCAACCGCCTCGACTTTGTCGCCACCGGGCCGCGCGCCAGCTTCCCGCTGGCCCTGCGCGTTCGCCGGCAACTCGCGGCAGAGCGCCAAGCGTGGATCGGCAACTGCGCGCAAACCCTGCACCCGGTCTCCGGCCAAGGTTTCAACCTGGGGCTGCGCGATGCGTGGGAACTCGCCGAAGCACTGCTCGCCGACAACAACGGCGACGCCGGTACGCCCCCCGTGCTGGCCAATTACGCCCGCGGTCGAAGACTCGATCGCGCAGGCAGCATGGCGTTCACCGACGGCATCGTGCGTCTGTTTTCAAACGACCTCCCGCCGCTACGCTGCGCACGCGGACTCGGCCTGCTTGCCCTCGACCTCTATCCCCCGCTACGCCACTTCGTTGCTAAAAGGATGATCTGGGGTGCGCGCGCCTGGCCGTGAGTGGCACGGGGCCAAGCAAAAAATCACAAAGACAACGCACAGATCGGCTAGACTTGCCCGCCTCTGGCGCAACACGCGCCGCCTCCTCACAAAGCCATGCCTCGCACCGACACGAAAAAGCAACTGATCGAATTCAAAGGCACCACGATGCCCGTGGTGGCCGTCACGCTACGCTCGCTAAAAACCAAACAGCTCGAAGAAACGGCCCGTACGCTGTTTGGCGACGACGCCTTCTTCGAAGGCGATGCCGCGCTGCTTGACCTCTCGCAAGTGAGCGAAGCGCCGGAGGCCGACTGGGCATTGATCAAAGACCTGTTCAAAACACACGGCCTGAACGTCATTGGCGTTCGCAACGGCTGCGACGAGCTGCGCCAGCATGCCGCTGCCGCCGGCCTGCCAAGCTTTGCCGTTATTGAACGAGCGCCCCGCCCGACCATCGTGAGCGAGGAAACGGCACCGCCGGAGCCGCCCCTCGTCACGCCACCGCCTGCTGAAACGGTCTCCGCCCCGTCGATCGCGCCACCGACGCGCGCCCCGACCATGGTCATCGACCGCCCCTTGCGCTCCGGCCAGCAGATTTATGCCCGCGGCTGCGATCTTGTGGTGCTGGCTGCAGTCAACGCCGGCGCCGAAGTCATTGCCGATGGCAGCATTCACATTTACGCCCCCCTGCGCGGTCGTGCGCTGGCCGGCGCCAGCGGCGCCACCGAAGCACGGATTTTCACCACCCGTTTCGAAGCCGAACTGGTCTCGATTGGCGGCGTCTACCGGACTTTCGAGACAGGTGTGCCCAAAGAGCTGGCAGGCAAGCCGGTTCAGGTGCAACTGGCGGAGGCGCCGGAAGAAGCGACCAGCAAGCTGCGCATAGAAATACTGAAGACGGATTGACGACAAGGTTCGCCCACGGCCATAACAGAAATTGCTGCTGCGCACCATTCAACGCCATCCACAGGTAAAATTCATTCTTTTTTGTCGGAGCAACATCCGTGACTCGTATCGTCGTCGTAACATCCGGCAAAGGTGGCGTGGGAAAAACCACCACCAGCGCCAGCTTTTCCTCGGGCCTTGCCCTTCGTGGCTTCAAGACAGCGGTCATCGACTTCGACGTCGGCCTGCGCAACCTCGATCTGATCATGGGCTGCGAACGCCGGGTCGTCTACGACCTGGTCAACGTCCTCAACGGCGAGGCAACGCTGACGCAGGCACTGATCAAGGACAAGCACTGCGAGAACGACAACCTCTTTGTGTTGCCCGCCTCGCAGACGCGCGACAAGGACGCGCTGACCGAAGAGGGCGTCGAGAAGGTGCTCAAGGAACTTGAGCACATGGGCTTCGACTACATCGTCTGCGATTCGCCGGCCGGCATCGAGCGCGGCGCCGTCATGGCGCTGACCTTCGCCGACGAAGCGATCGTCGTCACCAACCCCGAAGTTTCCTCGGTGCGCGACTCCGACCGCATTCTCGGCATCATCCAGGCCAAATCGCGTCGCGCCATTGCGGGCGGCGAGCCGGTCAAGGAACATCTGCTGATCACCCGCTACTCGCCAAAGCGTGTTGAAGACGGCGAAATGCTCTCGTACAAGGATGTGCAGGAAATCCTGCGCGTGCCGATCATCGGTGTCATCCCCGAATCGGAAATGGTTCTGCAGTCATCGAACCAGGGCTCGCCAGCCGTCCACCTCAAAGGCACCGACGTTTCCGACGCCTATCTCGACGTCGTCGGCCGCTTCCTTGGCGAAACGCACCCGCTGCGCTTTGTCGACTACGAAAAGCCCGGCCTGCTCAAGCGGCTGTTCGGAGGGAAATAAGGATGTCCCTGTTCTCTCTCATCTTCGGCAACAAGCAGAAGACAGCATCGATCGCCAAGGAACGCCTGCAGTTGATCATCGCGCACGAGCGCAGCGATCAGGGCAGCCAGCCCGACTTCCTGCCCGATCTGCAAAAGGAGCTGATCGCCGTCATCTCCAAGTACGTTGCCGTCAATCCGGACGACATCAAGGT
>CAJAHZ010000440.1 GCA_903939665.1 uncultured Pseudomonadota bacterium
CCGGGCTCCCGGTCCGGACAGTGACACCTTCAGGGCACTATCCGCATGACTTTAGATAGCCGCCATCCCGCCGCCGCAGAACTTTCACCGCTGATCCAAGCCCCATGCCACGCATCAACGCCAACGCCATACAGCTCCACTACGAATCTTTCGGCGCGGCCAGCGCTCCCGCCATCCTCTTGATCATGGGGCTCGGCGCGCAACTGACGCGCTGGAACATCGAGATTTGCGATCTCCTGGTGGCCCGAGGTTTTCGTGTCGTCCGCTTCGACAATCGCGACTGCGGCCTATCGACGCTCTGCGACGGCATGCCGCTGCCCGACATCAGCGCCATCTTGCGTGGCGGCTTGCTGCCAGCCCTGCCCTACACCCTGGAAACCATGGCTGCCGACAGCATCGGCCTGCTCGATGCGCTGGAAATCGAGCAGGCACACATTGTCGGCGCCTCGATGGGCGGCGCCATCGCGCAGATCGTCGCGGCGCATTACCCGGAGCGCACGCTTTCGCTGACCAGCATCATGTCATCGAGCGGCAATCCGCTGCTGCCCCTGCCGACCCCGGCGGCAACGACCGCGCTGCTCGCCCCGTTACCCGCCACGCGCGACCGGGCAAGCATCGTTGCCGATGCCATCGCCCGTCATCGGCCGGTAGCCAGCCCCGATTACCCGACGCCGCTGCACTGCTTGCAGAAGATGTTCGGCGACGAATACGACCGCAGCTTCTACCCGCAGGGCGTGGCGCGGCAACTCGGCGCATTGATCGCCCATGGCGATCGTCGCCCGCTGCTGAGAAGCATCACCTGCCCGACGGTGGTCCTCCATGGAAGAAGCGACCCGCTGATTCAACTGGCCTGTGGAGAAGACGTCGCCAGCAACGTTCCGAACGCGGAGATGCGGGTGATTGAAGGCATGGGCCATGATTTCCCGGTGCCGCTGACAACGACTTTTGCCGACGCCATCTGCGCGGCTGCGCAGTCAGGACGCTGAACACCGCTCGTCCGCACGGGCGAACGATTTCCTGTTTGGCGTGTCTGGTTGACGTTGCACGCAACGGAACCCGTCTGATGACCCCCTCGCTTAACTTCGATAACCGCTTCCTGCGCGAACTGCCCGGCGATACGGACAACCGCCAGCACCCGCGCCAGGTCATCGGCGCCTGCTGGTCACCGGTGCACCCGACGCCGGTCGCATCGCCCCAGCTGATCGCCTACGCGCACGAAGTCGCCGACGCCCTGGATCTCGACGCCAGCGCGCTGGCCGCGCCAGAGCTGCTCGAAGCGCTGGCGGGCAATCGTTTGCTGCCGGGCATGCAGCCCTACGCGACGTGTTACGGCGGCCACCAGTTCGGGCAGTGGGCCGGCCAGTTGGGTGATGGCCGGGCAATCATGCTTGGCGAAGTACTTAACCGTAGCGGGCAACGTTTCGAACTGCAGCTCAAGGGCGCGGGACCGACGCCCTATTCGCGCCGTGCCGATGGTCGCGCCGTTCTGCGCTCGTCAATCCGCGAGTTTCTGTGCAGCGAAGCCATGCATCACCTGGGTGTGCCGACCACCCGCGCACTCAGCCTGGTCGGTACCGGCGAATCCGTGCTGCGCGACATGTTCTACGACGGCAACCCGGTGGCCGAGCCGGGCGCCGTGGTTTGCCGCGTCGCGCCCTCCTTCACCCGCTTCGGTCATTTCGAACTCCTCGCGGCGCGCGGCGATCAGGCGCTGCTGCAGCGCTTTGTCGATTTCACGATCACACGCGACTTTCCCGCGCTGCAAGCCACAGCAGAACAACGCATCGCCACCTGGTTTCTTGATATCTGCGAACGCACCGCAGAGATGGTGGTGCACTGGATGCGCGTCGGCTTTGTACATGGCGTCATGAATACCGACAACATGTCGATTCTTGGACTGACGATTGACTACGGCCCTTACGGCTGGGTCGACAACTTCGATCCGGGCTGGACGCCGAACACCACCGACGCTGCTGGCCGCCGCTATTGCTTTGGTCGCCAGCCCGAAATTGCGCGCTGGAACCTCGAGCGCCTGACCGACGCGCTGTCTGGCTTGCTACCGGCGCCTGAAGCCCTGCAAGCCGGACTGAAACACTACGATGCAGTTTATGCCCAGGCATTTAACCGGGCGTTCGCTGAAAAGTTCGGCTTTCGCACCTGGCGCGAGGACGATGCCGATCTGCTCGATGCGGCATTCGAACTGATGCGACGCGCCGAAGTGGATATGACGCTGTTTTTCTGCGGGCTGGCGCAGATCGACCTGAATGATCCGCACATCGAGATTCTGCAGGACGCGTTCTACCGCGATGACTTGCGTCACCGCTTCTCCGGCGAGTTCTCCCGCTGGCTCAAGCGTTACGCTGCCCGCCTGCAACAGGACGCAGCGCCGGTACCCGAGAGAATAGCGCGTATGCAACGCAGCAACCCGCGTTTCGTCCTGCGCAACTATCTCGCGCAACAGGCCATTGAGGCAGCCGAACAGGGTGATTTTGGCCCGATCAAGCAACTGCTTGAGGTATTGCGGCAGCCCTACACCGAGCAGGCAGGGCGCGACAGCTTCAGCGCCAAACGGCCCGACTGGGCGAGACACAAGGCAGGATGCTCAATGCTCTCTTGCAGTTCCTGAGAAAAATCACGGCCAATGGCGCCTTTCCCACGCCAGCCAATCACACAACCCTCGTAGTTTTCATCGTAGAAGGCTAGAATCCACCGCTTGGAGGCGCCTTGTCGCACAGCAATCCTGAGCGGCAAGGCCCAAGCGCTTTCGCGGCTGCCGTGCAGCCTGAAAACGGGGGGGGATAAGATGAAAGCTGCAAGCACCTTGAAAAAGCTCGCGCTGGGACTGCTCGCCTACCTGCTGACCCAGCCGGTTTTTGCGCAGCAAGACTGCAACAACCGGGGCGATCTTGACCGCAATTACTGCGACGAAAATCGCGACCTGGTTGCCGATACGCCAAGCGATGCAAAGCGTCTGAAGAATCCCGCAACGCTGCTTTTTTCCTACACGCCGGTTGAAGATCCCTCGGTCTATGAAACCATCTTCAAACCCTTCACTGATTACCTGGCACAGTGCATCGGCCGGAAAGTAGCGTACAACCCGGTTCAGTCAAACGCCGCGGAAATCGAGGCGATGCGTAGCGGACGACTGCATGTCGCAGGATTCGCCACCGGCGCCACCGGCTTCGCGGTGAACATTGCCGGCGCCGTGCCCTTCGCCATGAACGGCACCGAAAAGGAATTTCAGGGCTACAACCTGATCATGATCGTAAAAAAACAGAGCGCATTTCACAAGCTCTCCGACCTGAAAGGAAAAATTGTCGCCCACACCTCGCCTTCGTCAAACTCCGGCCACGTCGCGCCGGTCGCGCTGTTTCCCAAAGAAGGACTGACCCCGGACAAGGACTACAAGATCATGTTTTCGGGCAAACATGACGAGTCGGTCATGGGCGTTCTCTCCGGCAACTACGACGCAGCAGCCGTTGCCTCGGATGTTTTCCGCCGCATGATCGTACGCGGCCAGATTGCAGAAAATGACTTTCGCATCATTTACCGCAGCACGCGCTTTCCCACCTCATCGTTTGCCTATGCCCATGATCTGGCGCCGGAATTACGCGAACGCATGCTCAAGTGTTTTTTTGACTACCGCTTTGCCGACAGCATGAGCAAATCTTTCGATGGCGCTGACCGCTTTTACCCGATCAGTTACCAGAAGGACTGGGAGATCATCAGAAAAATAGCGGAAGCAGGCGGTGAAGGATTCAATCGCACGGCCTACGAAAAAGAATCGCGACGCGAACATGACTCCCGTGCAAACAGAAACTAAGCCCGCCGCCCGTCCCGCCGAACAGCGCCCCGCGCGCTGGCCGAACTGGTTGAAGCCACAGCTATTGCCGCTACTGGTGCTGATCATTTCAATGGGCAGCACCTACTGGCTGTGGAAGAACGCGCAGCAAAATGTCGAGCAGGACCTGCAAGCCAGCTTCGACTTCCGCGTGCGCGAGGTAACCGGCAGCATCGAGCAGCGGATGAAATCCTACGAGCAGGTTCTGCGCGGGGTCGATGGCTTGTTTGGCCACGATGATGACCTCAACCGCGAGGGCTTTCGTTACTACATTGACAAGCTGCGACTGCAGGAAAATTACCCCGGCATCCAGGGCGTCGGATTTTCCAAGATCGTTCCGGCCGCGCAAAAAGAAAAACACATCGCAGCGCTACGCAAGGAGGCGCTTGCCGACTACGCCATCAAACCGGACGGCCAACGCGACGTCTACAGCCCGATCGTCTATATCGAGCCGTTTACTGGCGTCAACCAGCACACGCTTGGTTTTGACCCCTACGCCTCGCCCATTTCGCGCACCGCCATGGAAAGGGCGCGCGACCTCAACAAGCCGATTATTTCGCGCGTGATGAAGCTGGCTCAAGACTCAGGCAAAGCCGAGCAGGCCGGATTCATCATGTATCTTCCGGTATTCAGAATCGACGCGCCAAAGAGCTCCTTTGCCGACCGGCGCGCCAACATCACCGGCTGGGCCTACTCATCATTCCGCATGAGCAACCTGATGGAAGGCATTCTTGGCGAACGCGCCGACGATATCGCCGTCCAGATTTACGATGGCGAGGTGATTAGCAGGGATGCCTTGATGTACGACGTTAGCGGCAGCGCCGTCGGTAGCGCCGGCAGCCTTCCATCAATGAGCGCGACTCACTACATTGGGGTCGGCGGCCATACCTGGACTCTGGTGATCAAGAGCCTGCCCGGTTTCGAGGCACAGATCGACACCGACAAACCGGGATTCATCGCCAAAATCATGCTCGGCGGCAGCTTGCTTTTGGCATTATTAAGCTGGCTCTTCGTGCACGGGCGTGCTCGCGCAGTTGAGGACGCAGGAAAACTGGCAGTGGCCCAGGCGAGTTACCGGTCGATGTTCGACAATGCGCTCGATGCCGTATTGCTGCTGCACGACAACGTCATTATCGATTGCAACGCACCGGCGCAAACGCTTTTTGGCTACAGACGCGAGCAGATTGTCGGCCAGACGCCTGTCCGTTTTTCATCGACCGCGCAGGCCAATGGTCAACCCAGCAGCGATCTGGGCAGCAAGATAGAAGATAGCGTCGAGAAGGGTGAGCCCATTTTCGAGTGGCTGTTCCGGCGCTACGACGGCGCACTGATTTACTGCGATGTTGCGGTTCGCCGCATGGTTGTCGGCGACGAAGCGCTGGTGCTGACCAACGTCCACGACATCACTGGACGCAAGAAGGCCGAACAGGAAATCAAGCGCACCTCATCCGAACTTGAGGCAATTTTGCAGAGCGCACTAGTCGGCATTTGCTACATTTCCGAGCGCCGCCACCAGTGGGTGAACAATAAGTTTGCCGATATGATGGGCTATGCACCGGAAGAACTGATCGGGCAACCGACGCTGATTCACTTTCCCAACGAAGAAAGCTGGACGGCAATCGGCGATCTGGCCTATCCCGTCATTGCGCAAGGCCAGTCCTTCTCCATTGACTGGCAGATGAAGCGCAAGGATGGCAGCCTTTTCTGGGCTGAACTGTTCGGCAAATCGGTGGATGATCAGGACCCTGGCAAGGGCTCGATCTGGACCTACCTCGACATCACGCACCGCAAGCAGGCCGAAGAGGAAATCCGAGCCGCGCTGGCGCAGCAAAAAGAGCTCTATCACTTGAAGTCCCGCTTTGTCTCGATGACATCGCACGAATTCCGCACGCCGCTGGCAACCATCATGTCGTCTGCCGAACTGTTGAAATACTACAGTGACAAAATGCCCGCCGAAGAACGCGCCGAGGTCATCGACAGCATCGAAAAAGCAGTCAAGCGGATGACCCGGATGCTTGAAGACATCCTGACGATCGGCAAGGTCGATGCTGACAAAATCGAGTTCCGGCCCGCGCCCTTGCCGCTCCGAAATTTCTGCGAAAGCCTGGTCAAGGAAATTCCGCTGACCATCGAAACTTCCGCGCGGGAAAAATGCGTCATTGATCTGCAAATCGTCGGCGATTGCGGCGAAGTGATCTTTGATGAAAACCTGCTGCATCACATCTTCACCAACCTGCTGACCAATGCCGTGAAATACTCGCCTGCCGGCGGCACGGTGTTTTTTGGCGTCGTCTGCCGGTCAAAGGAAATCGAGTTCACCGTAGCCGACCAGGGCATTGGTCTCCCCGGCGACGATGTGGCGCACCTTTTCGAAACTTTCTACCGCGCCAGCAACGTCGGCAACATTTCAGGAACCGGCCTCGGCCTGGCCATCGTCAAGCGCGCGGTCGAACTGCACAGCGGTACCATCAAGGTCGACAGCATCCTCGGCACCGGCACGCGCTTTGTGGTCACGCTACCGACAACACAGCCCTCGCCTTCCTGAGAAAACCATGCCACGTGTCCAGATAGAACTCCCCGACCAACTTCCGTTCTCAACCGAGATTACGCTTTACCTCAGCCACATGAACTACGGAGGGCACCTCGATAATGCGCTGCTGCTGACCATCGTTTCCGAAGCGCGCGTGCGATTTTTTCAGTCACTCGGTTACACAGAACTGGATGTCGAAGGCGTCGGCATCATCATTTCGGATGCGGCACTGCAGTACCGCTCGGAGGCTTTTCATGGCGAGGTGATGGTCGTCAGCATGGGCGCCACCGACTTTGGCAGCAAGGGCTGCGATCTGCTCTGGCGCATGAACGACAAGGCAACAAAACGCGAAGTGGCACGCGGCAAGACCGGTATTGTTTTCTTCGACTACACGACGCGCAAGGTTGTTGAGGTGCCGGCGAACTTCCGCTCGCGCCTCCAGCCCTGACCCTCCCGGTCCCTACGATACCGCGAAATCCCTTGCCAGCCGCTGCTGCAGGTTGCGTGCCTGCTTCAGAGACTCCTTGAGAATCAGCCGGTCGAGTTCATGCAGACGGTCGGGATTGACGCGGTTCGGCGCTTGTTTCGCCCCACTCTTGACCTGGTTCTCGAAGCGCAGACGCTGGATATGATGAAAAGCGTCAAGCAAGGCCGCCAGTTCATGCGCCGGAATG
Organism: uncultured Pseudomonadota bacterium; assembly: GCA_903939665.1. Taxonomy (GTDB): domain Bacteria; phylum Pseudomonadota; class Gammaproteobacteria; order Burkholderiales; family Rhodocyclaceae; genus CAJBIL01. The sequence continues at coordinate 7,046 of CAJAHZ010000440.1, forward strand.
CCGAGGCTCGGCGCCGCCATCCGCATCCGCTCGGCGGTATTGGTGTGCGGCACCCCATGTGCCAGCGCATAAATCCGCGCCGCATCGACGAAGGGCCGGGAGCCGTGCATCTTGAGGTCAATGGTATGTGGATGCGCCTTGTTGCCGTCATAGCGAAAACCCTGCCACCAGTTAAGCGGTGGCTCCCAGTTCATCGTATTTTCGACCAGTGCGCGCAGAAAACTCGGATAGGAAGGCGAGCGGCTAAGCAACCATTCCCGCAGTTCGCCAGCCAGTGACTCCTGGCCGTAAAGCAGGCGGAAATCGAAAAAAATCGATGAATTGAGCAAGGATACCGGCTCACGCGTTGCCATCCAGTTGCCGAAGGCGGCTTTCCATTCATCCAGCGACAGACACCATTGCGGGTTGCTGGCCATGATATTGCCTTTGCACAAAGGGAAACCGCAAGCGTCGAGCGCTTCATTCACGGCGCACGCAAAAGGCAGGAAATCCGCGCGCAAGCGAATGGCTTCTCCTTCAGACTCCGCGGCAAAGACAAGGCCATTATCCTGATCAGTCGCCAGGGTCTGTTCAAGCCGTCCTTCCGAGCCAAAAACCAGCCAGCACCATTGCACATAGGGCAGCTCGAAACGGCTGACGGTGAGTTCGATCACCTGCAAGGTGAGCAGATCGTTGAGCGCCGACAGGCGCTGGCAGAGCGCATCCGCGCCAACGCGCTCGGCAAGCATCTGCCTGGCAAAGCTCCTGATATCACCGGCCAGGCTGATCAGGGTCTTCATGTCGCTTGCCGCAAGAATGGCCGCGACCAATGCCGCAGCGCGCGCGCCCGGCAAGGCGGCGAGATCTGCCTGCGACACGACGCCAAAGTAGCTGCCGTCAGCCTCGGTGAGCACCAGGTGCCCGACACCACGACGCACCATGAGCACGCTGGCCTGATGCACGGTGGCATCGGCCAGAACGCTGATCGGCGCACCAGTCATCACACCAGCGATCGGCGCATCGAGTTCGCCGGCTTCGATGGCGATACGGCGCAGAACGTCACGCAGGGTCACAATGCCAAGCGCCACCCGGCTTGCCTCGTCGACAACGACAATGGCGTCGATCCTGTCCGCATCGAGCTTCAGCAGGGTCTCGCGCACACTGATCGAAGGCGGGACGGTGTGCGCCTTGCCGCGCACCAACTGACGCAAGCTTCCCAGGGAGGACAGAGATGGATCGCTCCACAGCGCGCCCACTCCACCATCCGGATTGGCGCTGCCAGCGTCAGGCTTGGGGTCTGGCCCGTCAGTACTGGATTCTGGCATGGTAGGTTTTTTCGCTTGCTTCGCGCGCCTGACGCAGGGTGTGGATTCCCATCGCGGCAAGCAAAGGAAGCATTTTCAGAAAAACCTCACCGGTCACCATCGCATCGCCCAGCGCCGTATGGCGACCGATCACCGAGACGCCAAGCCGCTCGGCAATGGCTTCCAGACGATGCATCTCCTGATTGGGATGCAGCACGGCCGAAAGCAGCAGGGTGTCGAGCACCGGCTGCTCGAAACGCACGCCGAGGTGCTCTTCCTTGAGCTGGAGAAAACGCATGTCAAAAGCGGCGTTGTGCGCAACCAATACCGTGTCGGCGCAAAAAGCATGAAAGGCCGGCAGCACCGTGACAATCGTCGGCTGCCCGGCCAGCAGATCCGGCGTGATGCCATGGATGCGAATCGATTCCGTCGACAGGGTGCGCTGCGGATCGACCAGCTGGTCGAAACACTCGTTGCCAAGCAGACGCCGATTGACGATGCGCGTGGCCCCGATCTGGATGATCTCGTCGCCGCCCGAAGGGTCAAGGCCGGTGGTTTCCGTGTCGAAAACCGTGTAGGTCAGCTCGTTCAGCGGACGGTCGTCAAGTTGATTGCTGGCTGCCGAGCGTCGGAAAAGATCGAAGTCATAAAACTCCGGTCGACTGCCCTGACGCGCCGGTGACTTGCTGTGCGCGACATCTTTCGGCGCATTGACAATCGGCAGCAGGATGCGGAAATAGGCGCGATGCGAAGCGCGTTCGCGCTGAAACCAGATCTCGCCATTGCACCGGTCGACCACATCACGCACGGAAAGCGACGTTGCCTCGCCGCCCGAGTTCATCGAATCCATCTCCCAGTTCATCGCCGTCTCGTTGTTCATCGGCGTGCCAACCCACATCAAATCGAGTTGCGCCAGGCGACCGCCACGCGACAGGGCGAGCCGCACATCGCGAATCTCGTATTCGTCGTGAAGGCGCGCCGCAAGATAGCTGAGCGCCTGCAGCAGACCGAAACTGTCGATACGCAGCCAGAGGCTTTCATCGACGTTTTCGGTCCGGGCAACGATCGGACAGCGTTCGCCAATGCGTCGCACCGCTGCGGCAGCCAGTTCGGCGCCGAGCATTTCCTCAAGCGGCCAGCGCACGCGCAGATCATCCGAGAAGGCATTGGCCGCTTTCTCCAGATGTTGCGAGAGCGCTCTCGCCTCGTCGCGAATCACGCCAAGAAAGCGCTCGCGCTGCTCCGGCGCCATGTCAGTAAAATCGGACAGCGTCTCCGCCGCCGCGCGGATATTGCCGAGCGGCCCACGCCCGCCTTCGGTCAAGGTCTGGATCAAGCCGTCGCGTCGCGCATCGCGCTCGTTGTCGGTCGTAATGTCATCAAGGATCAGGACAAAACCAGTCAGCGTACCCAGCCCGGCATTCGCTGCCGGATCGCTATCAGCCGCCAGCACCGGCGACATGTGCGCACGCAGCAGCCGACCGCCGCGCGTGACCGTGACAAATTGTGCGCCGCCCGATGCGGCGTGCTCATCACGCGTCTCCTGCAAGCGCTCCAGCGCATGGGCGATCAGGCTGCGATCGAAAACCGTGTAGATCGAGCGGCCCAGCCCGAGAAGCTCGGCACCGCCGACTTCTGCCTGCCCACTCAATTCCTCGTGTGCCCGCTGGTTGTAGAGCAGTACACGACCATCGAGATTGCATACGACGACGCTCTGATTCAAATCAGCCATCAATGCAGCAAGGCGGCTGCGCTCTTCTTCCAGCGAAGCGCGCGCTTCGCGAACACGCCCTGCAACATCGCTCTCCAGAGCATCACGAACGGTCGCCAGCTGATTGATCGCCCGCGCCACAGCGCTTAATTCGGCTGCCGCGTAGTCACCGATACGCACCCCCCCATGGGCGACCAGTGCACCAACCTCTTCGGCGAGGCGCAAGCTGGCCCGCAGATAACGCGCATGCAGTTCGCGCAGCGCGGCAACGGCCAGCGCACAGGCCAGCAGCGTGAGCATGACGAGTGCGGCGACACGATCACCCAGACTGATTGCACCTTCATCGCCACTCAACTGCATCAGGGCAGCGACGCTCGCGACGAGCGCCAGCAGAAAAAGGCAGACCGCCGCCGTGGCGAACGCCAGCTTGCGCGAAGGATGCATCTAGAGCCCCAGCAACTGGCGCGCCTGAGCGACCAGCTCCTTGGTTGAAAAAGGCTTGGTGACATAGGCATCGGCACCCAGACCGAGACCTTTGCTCACTTCGGTATCGCGCCCCTTGGCGGTCAACATCAGGATGCGCGTCGCGGCCATCTCGGGATCGGCGCGCAAGGCCTGGCAAACGTCGAAACCGTTCATCTTCGGCATCATCACGTCGAGCAGGACCAGATCGGGCCGCTCGGCACGCGCTTTGGCGAGCGCCTCCTCGCCATCGGCGGCGACGAAGACTTCAAAGCCTTCACGGCGCAACAAATATTCGAGGGAAATGACGATATTCGGTTCGTCGTCGGCAATCAGCACTTTTTTTGTCATGTCTTCTCCACTGCAAACAAGCTCCAAACGCCCTACGCCGGGGCGGTCTCAAGCGAAACTTCCGCCTGCACAAAAGGCAGGAAGAAATAAAATGTAGCCCCCTCGCCTAAAACGCTCTCAACCCACAGGCGTCCGCCAAAATGCTCGACGATACGGCGGCTGATCGGCAGACCCAGCCCGGTACCCGCCGGCTTGTCGGTCATTGAATCACCGACCTGCCGGAATCGCTCGAAAATGATCTGCTGATCCTCAGGGCGTATCCCCGGGCCGTTATCGGCAACGCTCACCTCGACCCCCTCGGCATCGACACGCAGCGTCAGTCTCACACAACCCGTCTGCGACGGAAGGAACTTTACCGCGTTCGACAACAGATTCAACAACACTTGAATCAAGCGGTCGGGATCAGCCTTGATCAGGGGTATTTCGGTCGGCAAATCAAGCTCGATGCGCGCGCCTTTTTCATGAAAAAGCTGACTGGTCGCCGCCAGCGACTGCTCGATAATCAGCTTCAGATCGACTTCGCTGCCAAGCCATTCGGCATTTCCCGATTCTATCTTGGCCAGATCCAGGGTCTGGTTGATCAGCCGGGTAAGGCGCTCGCACTCGAAGAGCATCAGGGCAAAAAAACGTTTTCGATCAACAAGCGGCATCATTGGATCGTCGTTCAGCAATTCGGCGAAAGCACGAATCGAGGTCAGCGGCGTACGCAATTCGTGCGTCACCGAAGACATGATGTCGTCTTTAACGTGGTCGAGTTCCTGCAGTCGTACGTTAGCCGCCTTGAGCTCACGCGTCGCAGCCTCCAGCTCGCCTGACTTGCGCTCCAGTTCACGACTGTAGCGACGCAGCTGCGATGACTCGTCGAGGATGTTCATTACTTCGGAAAGGCTGAGTGGTTCTTCCTTGGCAACCGAGGCGACCATCACGCGCGCCGACGCGCTGCCAATGGCGCCGGCCAGCAGGGACTCGGCAAAATGCACCAGTTCGGCATCGGCCTCGAGTGCTTCACCGGCAACGCTGCCACGCCTTCGGGCATAAGCGGCAAAAGCCGATTCGGCGCGTTGCGGTCCGAGAAAACGCCCAACCAGCGACAACAGGTCGGCAACTTCGGCACGCCCGCGCCACAGGGCTGCGCCAACCGGTCGCGTATGCTTCAGCGCATCGACGAACAGCGTTGCCTGACTGGCCTCAATCGCCGTTGGCGGCCGCAACAGCGAAACAACGACGTAGGCACCGATATTGGCAAAAAAACTCCAGAACAAGCAGTGCGAGATTTCATCAAGCCCGGACAGCCCAAAGAGTTGCTGCGGGCGCAGAAGCTCGACACCCCACAATCCCAGCGTCAGAAAATCATCGGACAACCAGCCGGACTTGGCAAACGAGGGCAGCAACAAGGTGAAGCCCCACACCAGAAAGCCCGCCGACAGGCCCGCCAGTGCGCCACCCCGCGTACCACCGCGCCAGTACATGCCGCCAATCATGACCGGCGCAAACTGGGCAACCGCCGAAAAACTGATCAGGCCGATCGAAACAAGCGCATAGGCTTCGCCGGCCAGGCGAAAATAGAGATAGCCAAGGAGCAGGATAACCAGGATAGCCCCGCGCCGGATGCCAAGCAGCAGCCGGGAAAGATCCTTCGATTCGCCCAGCGCCAAGCCGCGAATATGCAGCAATATCGGCATCACCAGATCGTTGCAGACCATCGTCGACAGGGCGATGGTTTCGACGATGACCATACTGGTCGCCGCCGATAGTCCGCCAATGAAGACGAGCAGCGCAAGCCCTTCCTGACGCTGCGCCATGGGCAGCGTCAGGACGAAAGTATCGGCATCGACACCTTGCCCCGCAAAATGCAGCAGACCGCCCAGAGCAATCGGCAACACAAAAATATTGATCAACAGCAGATAGAGCGGAAACAGCCACGCGGCGCGCTTGAGATGGATTTCATTGACGTTTTCGACGACAGCAATCTGGAACTGCCGCGGCAGAAAGAGAACCGCCATACCGGACAGCAAGGCCAGCGAGAACCAGCCGGTGTAACCCTGCCCCGAGGGGATGGCGGTGGTCAGCTGACGCAGTTTGTCGTCAGCGGCAACACGCTCGAAGATATCGGCAAATCCATCATAAAAGCCGTAGGTAACGAACAGCCCGACCGCCAGAAAAGCCAGCAACTTGACGCCGGATTCAAGGGCGATCGCCGCCACCATGCCCTCGTGGCGTTCCGTGGCATCGAGATGGCGGGTGCCGAACAGGATGGTGAAAGCGGCAAGAATCAACGCAATGTAGAAACTGATGTCGGCAGATACCGGCAACGTCGTGCTGCGTTGCGGCATGACAATTTCCGGGTAACTGAGCAGCAGACTGATACTGCTCGACACCGCTTTGAGCTGCCAGGCAATGTAGGGAACGATACCGACCACGGCGATCACCGTCACCAAGCCGCCGAGCAAATGGCTCTTGCCGTAGCGCGAGGAAATGAAGTCGGCAATCGACGTAATGCGGTTGGCCTTGGCCGTGCGAATCATCTTGAGCAGCAGAAACCAGCCAAGCGCCATCACCAGCGTCGGGCCGAGGTAGACCGGCAGGAAGCCGACACCCGACACCGCAGCGCGCCCGACGCTGCCGTAAAACGTCCAGGTGGTGCAATAGACGGCCATCGAAAGCGCATAGATGGTCGGGCTCGAAATAATCGAGCGCCCCTGATCAGCGCGCCTGTCGCCCCACCAGGCGACGGCGAACAGCAAGGCGAGATAGAGCAGCGAGACGGCGATGATGACTGGGGCGTTGAGCATCAGAGTCGTCTAGTCGACATGGCGTTCGATCACCCAGGCCATGACGGCGATCAGACCGGCCCAAGCAGAAAAAACATAAGCATAGACCAGCGGGATGCCAAGGAAAGGCCCGCCTCGATCAAAAAGGGAAAGAACCGGATAATTAAACAGCACGCAGCCGCAGAGAAAAACGGCCACCAATCGCTCACCAGTCAGAATCCTGCGGTGCATCTGTCCCCCTGCCCTGAACATCGTTAGCGCTAGTTTGCATCACTCTGCCCCAGTTGCGCCACCCTCATTCACACACGCAGCCACAATTATCTGCAGCTATACTGCCCGCCGTCATCCATCGTTGAGAAAATCCGACATGATCCGCTCCGCACTCGACTGGCAGCCACGCGCTGAATATTCAGACATCACCGATGATTTTGCCGAGGGCATCGCCCGCATCGCGATCAACCGGCCTCTGCGGCGCAACGCCTTCCGCCCGGAAACTGTCACGCAACTGATCGCCGCCATGCACAAGGCGCAGTTTGACCCCGAGGTCGGCGTCATCGTCCTTACCGGCGCCGGCCACGAGGCTTTCTGTTCTGGCGGCGACCAGACCGTGCGCGGCGACGACGGCGGCTACCACGATGAACGCGGCACGCCGCACCTCAATGTGCTCGACCTGCAGATGCAGATCCGCCGCTGCCCGAAGCCGGTGGTGGCGATGGTCGCCGGCTATGCGATTGGCGGCGGCCACGTTCTGCATCTGGTGTGTGACTTGACAATTGCCGCCGACAACGCGCGCTTCGGCCAGACCGGCCCGCGCGTCGGCAGCTTCGACGCCGGCCTCGGCGCCGGCCTGATGGCCCGCACGGTAGGCATGAAGAAGGCCAAGGAGATCTGGCTGCTCTGCCGTCAGTACGACGCGCAGGCGGCGCTTGAAATGGGCCTGGTGAATACGGTCGTGCCGCTCGTGCAACTTGAAGAGGAAACCGTGCGCTGGTGCCGCGACATGCTCAAACTGTCGCCGATGGCGCTGCGCATGATCAAGGCCGGATTCAACGCCGACACCGACGGTCTGGCCGGCATTCAGGAACTCGCCGGCAACGCCACCGGCCTGTTCTACATGACCGAGGAAGGCCAGGAAGGCCGCAACGCCTGGCTTGAAAAACGCGCGCCGGATTTTGCAAAATACCGGCGCCGACCGTAAACGACAGCAGTGCTACCGGCAGACGCCGGACAGCGCAGAAAAATTGAGCGCACTTTGGGCAGTGAAGCCAAGGCCGGGGCAATCAGAAAGCGCCAAGCGACCGCCGGCGATACCCGGCGATGCGCCAAGGTCTGAAGCAAGCCACGATGAAGTTGCCAGCCCGTGCGCCAGATTATTGTCGAGTGCGATCGCCAGATGGGCAGCGGCAGTTACGCCGCAGGCGCTGTCGACACTGCTGGTCACCACGCATTGCAATCCGCCGGCAGCAGCGCGCCGGGCAATATGAAGCGCAGGCAGCAAGCCGCCAAGACGAGAGGGTTTGAGCACCAGCCGACGAACGGGCGGCGCAGCACAAAGCGTTTCGAGGTCAAAACCGGCGAGTGATTCGTCAAGCGCGAGCGGGAATACGCAAGCTGCCTGCAGGCGCAAAAGCGTGTCGGCTTGCGGATCGGCTAGCGGCTCTTCGACCATCTCGATCGGCAAGTCGGCGCAGCCCGCGAGAAAACGCCCGGCATCCGTCTCACACCATGCGCCGTTGGCGTCAAGCCGAAGTTGCGTCCCGGCAGGAAGCGCCACGGCAATGCGGCGCAGACGGGCGAGTTCCTGATCGACCGTCGCGGTGCCGACCTTGAGTTTGAGCACGCTAAAGCCCTGACGGCAGGCTGCGGCAATCGCCTGCCCGCTAACCTGCATCAGGCTGCCAAGCGCCGCATTGACAAAGCACGCGCTAGCCGAAGCACCGCCGCACAGATAGCGCGCCAGCGACATCCTGTCGGCTTGCGCCAGCAGGTCAAGCAGCGCCGTCTCCAGCGCACAGCGTGCGGCCGGCGTAACGCCAGCGGAAGACCGCTGCAGATCGTCCAGCGCATCGGCCACCTGTGCACCAACCAGCCCTGGCGCGCAGGCACGCAACACGTCTTCGGCCGCTGCCATGGTTTCGCTGCAAAAGCCGGCAAGCGGCGCGCAATCGCCGTAGCCGTAGCGTTCGTCAGAAGTGACGATGCGCACCAGATAGCCTTCGCGCCGGGAAAAACTGCCGACAGCGGTCAGCCATTCGGCGCGCAGCGGCAGGCAATAACGATGCAACTGGACGGCAGCGATCTTCATGACGATTCTTCTGTCATCGGCAGCCGTTCCGGACTGTCCTGCGGTCGGTCGTCAACCGGCCTTGGGCAGCATGACGGTGAGTACCGTACTGTCTTCCTTGTCCGAGGTCTTCATGGTGACTTGTCCGCCCTGTGCCTCGGTCAGCAGCTTCGCCGAGTAGGCACCCAGACCGCTGCCACCGACCTTTCCACTGGTCATGAATTTTTCAAAGAAGTGCTGACGCATCACGACAGGTACCGCGCCGCGATTGCTGATGAGCACTTGCGCGAGGTCGGCAAAGCTGAGGCTTACCGTCACGCGCGAGCCCTTGGGTGCCGCCTCGCAGGCGTTCTTGATCAGATTCTGGAAAATGGAATGGCAGAACGCCGGGTCGCCGAGCGCCATCTTTGCCTTGTCGCCTTCCTCTGCTTCGAGCGCGACCTCGATCTCCTTGCTGAGATAGGTTGCGCCCGTTGTCTGAACAATGTGCTGCAGCACGCCGGCCAGAGGCACTGGCTTGGCCTGCAGTTCGAAGCGCCCGCTTTCGATCTTGAAAAGCTCGGAGGAAAAATTGATCATATCGAGAACCTGCAGCGCCGATTCGGCGATGAGATTGGCCAATTCCAGTTCGGGCGGATTGAGCGTTGCGTTGCCGGCCAGCAGTCGCGCCATGGAGACGACGTTGGCCAGCGGCCCGCGCAGGTCATGGCGGGTGATGTGTTCGACGTCTGCGCGCAAACGTGCGGAGTCCATCATCGCATCGCAACTGGCCTGCAACTGCTTGTGCAGGGAGACATAGCGCATGAAATTTCGCACGCGCGGCAGGAGGACTTCGGGATCAACCGGCTTGGAGACAAAATCTACCGCCCCCAACCCCAGCCCCTTCAAGCGCGACTCCTGATCGCCCTTGGCCGTCACGAAAATCACCGGAATGGATTCCGAACCCGGGTGCTCGCGCAGACGCCGAGCCACCTCGAAACCATCCATGCCGGGCATCATGATGTCGAGCAAGACAAGATCCGGCGGGCTATCCGATTGGCAGATGTCGAGCGCCTTCTGACCATTCGAGGCCGTGCGCACTTCAAACTCCCCTTTGAGCAATTCGTAGAGAAGCTGCAGATTGGCTGGCGTATCGTCCACCAACAACACGGTGGATTTTTCAGTCGCGATTTCATCGCGCACGACAGGCGCTGCGACCGGGCTCTCGCTGGGCGCAGCCGGCTGGCGCGACAAAGCCCTTTCAATCCGGCTGACCAACTGGTTGCTGGTGTAGGGCTTGACGAGAAGATC
>CAJAHZ010000441.1 GCA_903939665.1 uncultured Pseudomonadota bacterium
GCTTGCTTGCCCTTCGGGCCTTGCGTCACGTCGAAGGAGACCTTCTCGCCCTCTTTGAGGGTCTTGAATCCGGGCATGGTGATCGCGGAGAAATGTGCGAAAAGATCTTCGCTACCATCATCCGGCGTAATAAAACCGAAACCCTTGGCGTCGTTGAACCACTTAACTGTACCAGTTGCCATATTGCGACTTCCTTTAAAAAAAACTAAATCCGGGCGGTGCCCGACTTGCATGTTTCTGAATTCAACGACGGCCTAACAGAGATTTCGACAAGCGAAAAATACCGCAAACCTGCTTGAACCAAAACATTGAGCCTTTGTACGCTACTTCATTAGGATGCGTCAAGCATTTTCACGAAACTCCGTGCACCACATTTCAGTTTGTGTCGCAAGTGAGCGGAAAACTGCATCAAAAACAATAGCGGGACAGTATTGCGCATTCGGAAAGAGTGGTTAGAATTCAGCTATGGCTAAACAGCATCAAGAAGGTTCATTACTCGAGGCCAAGCGAGAAAAACTCGCGCCGCCGCCGTTGTACAAGGTGCTTTTGTTGAACGACGATTTCACTCCGATGGAGTTCGTCGTTGTTGTTCTGCAAAAATTTTTTTCCATGGATCGAGAACAAGCGATGCGAATCATGTTCAAAGTTCATACGGAAGGTCGAGGCATCTGTGGCGTTTATCCACGCGATGTCGCGGCCACGAAGGTTGAACAGGTGTCAGCTTTCGCACGGGACAACCAGCACCCGCTGGCGTGCGTGATGGAGGAAAACTGAATGATTGCGCAGGAACTGGAAGTCAGCTTGCACATGGCCTTTGTTGAGGCTCGGCAGAAGCGCCATGAGTTCATCACGGTTGAGCACTTGTTGCTTTCGCTGCTTGACAACCCCTCGGCAGCGGATGCTTTGCGCGCCTGCGGCGCAAACATCGAGCAGTTGCGCAAAGACCTTGCCAAATTTATCGGCGAACACACGCCAACAGTGGCAGGCGAAACCGACATTGACACACAGCCGACCCTCGGTTTCCAGCGCGTAATCCAGCGTGCGATCCTGCACGTTCAATCGTCAGGTAAAAAAGAGGTTAACGGCGCCAACGTACTGGTCGCCATCTTCGGCGAGAAGGACTCACACGCCGTTTACTACCTACAGAAACAGGGTGTAACCCGGCTTGACGTCGTCAATTTCATTTCGCACGGCATCAGCAAGGTGCCACAGGCCCCCGCGCGGACCGAGCAAGAGGCTGAAACCGAGGGTGAGCAGCAAAGCGCAGCGGGCCCGCTTGAAGCCTATACCATCAACCTCAACGCACTAGCACTGCTCGGCAAGATCGACCCCCTGATCGGTCGTGACAAAGAACTTGAGCGGGTCATCCAGACGCTGTGCAGGCGGCGCAAAAACAACCCGTTGCTGGTCGGCGAAGCCGGCGTCGGCAAGACGGCGATCGCGGAAGGCCTGGCGCGCCGCATTACCGAGGGCGATATCCCCGACATTCTTGCCAAAGCCAACGTCTACGCCCTCGACATGGGCGCCCTGCTGGCCGGCACCAAGTATCGCGGCGACTTTGAGCAACGTCTCAAAGGCGTTCTCAAGCAATTGACCGAAAACCCGGAAGCGATTCTTTTCATCGACGAAATCCACACGCTGATTGGCGCCGGATCTGCTTCGGGCGGTACGCTGGACGCTTCCAACCTGCTCAAGCCAGCGCTCTCGTCAGGGCAGTTGAAGTGCATCGGGGCGACCACCTACAACGAATACCGTGGGATTTTCGAGAAGGATCACGCACTGTCGCGCCGCTTCCAGAAAATTGACGTGAATGAGCCGTCGATTGCCGAAACGATCGAGATTCTCAAGGGGCTGAAAACACGTTTCGAGTCGCACCACGGCATCAAGTATTCGGCGGCGGCTTTGACTTCGGCCGTCGAGTTGTCAGTACGCTTCATCAGCGATCGTCACCTGCCCGACAAGGCGATCGATGTAATCGATGAGGCCGGCGCGGCACAACGCATTCTGCCCAAGTCGAAACAGAAAAAACTGATTGGCAAACAGGACATCGAAGAGATCGTTGCCAAGATCGCGCGCATCCCGTCGACGCACGTGTCGTCGGATGACCGCAGTTCTCTGAAAAACCTTGATCGCGACCTGAAAGCCGTCGTCTTTGGCCAGGAAGCGGCCATTGATGCGCTCACCAAGGCAATCAAAATGGCGCGTTCAGGCCTCGGCAACCCGACCAAACCGATCGGCAGCTTCCTTTTTTCCGGCCCGACCGGCGTTGGCAAGACCGAAGTCGCCAAGCAACTCGCTTACTGCCTGGGCAACGAATTGCTGCGCTTCGACATGTCCGAATACATGGAGCGTCACGCCGTGTCTCGGCTGATTGGCGCGCCACCGGGCTATGTCGGTTTCGACCAAGGAGGGCAGCTGACCGAGGCGGTCACCAAGAAGCCTTACTGCGTACTCCTGCTCGACGAGATCGAGAAGGCGCATCCCGACGTCTACAACATCCTGCTGCAGGTCATGGATCATGGCACGCTGACCGACAACAACGGACGCAAGGCGGACTTCCGCAACGTGGTGATCATCATGACCACCAATGCCGGACAAGAGGCCATCCAGAAGTCCAGCATGGGCTTTACCAGTTCAAAGCAGCAGGGCGACGAAATGGTCGAAATCAAGCGTCTGTTTACCCCGGAGTTCCGCAACCGGCTCGACGCGACGATCTCGTTCAAGGCGCTTGACCATGAAGTTATACTGCGCGTCGTTGAAAAATTCCTGATGCAGTTGGAAGAACAGTTGCACGAGAAGAAAGTGGAAGCCGTATTCACGGATGCGCTGAAGGAACATCTCGCCTTGAACGGATTCGACCCGCTGATGGGCGCACGTCCGATGGCGCGCCTGATTCAGGACAAAATCCGCTCGGCGCTGGCCGACGAGTTGCTGTTCGGACGCCTGTCCAGCGGCGGCCACGTGACAGTCGACCTGGGCGAGGACGACAAGGTGAAGCTGGTTTTTGAAGAAGAAACTGAGGCCGTCGTTTGAACTAACTTGCTGGTAATCAGGCCATGTCGAAAGACATGGCCTTTTTGTTGATCCCGGAAAAGCACATCATTATTGGAGCACGCATGATCTTTAAGACCCCCGACCTTCTCGACGACAATGAGGAACTGACCCGCGCCGGCGCCTTGCGCGTCGTTGCCCCGATGTTTCAGCGCTACGGCGCTCGCACGGCGTTCAGCGGCAAGATCGTCACACTGAAGCTGTTCGAGGACAACTCGCTGGTCCGCGAGGCCGTCGGCGAAGAAGGCAAAGGCAAAGTGCTAGTTATTGACGGCGGTGGCTCACTGCGTTGCGCGCTGGTCGGCGACCAGTTGGCCATTCTCGCCCACAAAAATGGCTGGGAAGGATTGATCGTTTACGGCTGCATCCGGGATTCTGGCGACATCAATCAGATCGACATCGGTGTTCGCGCGCTCAACACACATCCTTTGAAGAGCGTCAAGAAGGGTGCCGGCGACCGCAACATCGACGTCAGTTTCGGCGGCGTTACGTTCAAGCCCGGCGAGTGGCTTTACGCTGACGAGGATGGGATAATTATTTCACCGACAGCGCTGGCTTGAAGCACCATGGCGGCGCGCCAAAAGCGCCACCGGATTAGCCCTCAAGCAAAACAGCCGTCTGGCAACCACCCCGAACGTTGCCCCAATGAACGCCGCCGACGTAAATCGGCATGGCGATGTCGCACATCAATTCGCCGGTATCGCGAATATAGGTTTGCAGAAGAAGTGCCGCGGTATTTCGTGCGGCTCTGATCTCGGTCGGCGCCTCGAATTTACGGCGGGTGCGGTTGCCGACCAGATCCTTCTGGGGATCACCGGTTAGTGGCTGCGAGAACTTCAGGTTATGCGCCGTCAGATAACCGTTGATATCGACAGCCACCGCATAGACGCCACCCTTCATGTTCGCCAACGCAGTTTCCAGAAAACCCTGACATTCCCGGAAATAGTCATCGGCGTAGGAAACGAGGAATTTCGGTGGGTTGGTTTTCGGCGAAATCGGCTGGTAATTGCGATCCATGACATTAACGCCGCGCTTGCGCATTTCCTCCAGCTTATCCTGCAAGTCATCCCGGAACTTGCGGATGACTTCGACGTTGTAGTCGAATGCACCACGACCGATCTTGAAGCTCGAAACCAGTTCCTGCACCGACTCGGTTGCCTTGGATAATCCTTCAGCCGATTTCTCGGAATTCGCCATGTTCTGCGACACCTCTGTCGACAGGCCATGAACCAGATGCATATTCTCGTGCACCTGCCCATTGGTCGCGGTAAGTTGCTCCATCGCCGTGGCAATCTGGATCAACTGATCGCTGGTCCCTTCAAAATCACCGACCATCTGGCGGAACTGCTCGGATGACCGTTCGACCACTTCGCGCGTCTGGCGGATATCGACGTTAATCACCTCATTCTCGCTTTGCGTATCCTGCACCAGCGAAATCATGCCGGTAACGCTCTGCGTGATCTCCAGCGTCGCCACATTGACGCGCTCGGCCAATTTGCGCACTTCATCGGCGACCACGGCAAATCCACGCCCCATTTCACCTGCCCGCGCGGCTTCAATGGCGGCATTCAAGGCCAGCAGATTGGTCTGATCGGCGATATCCCGAATCAGCGCGGCCATGGTGCGAATACTGTCGGAACGCTGGCTGAGATTGGCAACGGTGTCGTTGAAACGCGCCAGTTTTTCGCTGACGGACTGCACCTTAACCACGACTTCGAGCATTTCCTGCAGGGAGTTCTTGGCATTTCCGAGGTTCAACTCGGTTGAATGGGAAATCCGCTCGGTCGACGTGGAAACTTCATTGATCGCCTGGGTCGCCTCGTTGCTGGCGGTAAATACCGCCTCAGTCAATTCGCCCTGGCGTGTTGCGCGCGCCGAGGTTTCGCCAACGCTCTTGCGCATGAGTACGGCTTCACGCGCAATGCTGACGCTCATCTTGCGCACCTCGCCGATAATCTGCCGCATCTTGTCAGCAAACCGGTTATAGCTCAGCGCCAGATCACGAAACTCGTCGTAGGTCGTTGTCGGCAGATCGCGCGAAAAATCGCCCTCGCCGGTCGCGATCTCATCAAAGATGCGCGCTATGTTCTTTACCGGCCGGACGATCAAATGGCGCAAATAAAGAATCTGGAGAATATTCCATGTCAAAGCAACAACAGTCAGCGCGAGCATCCAGATCAAACCCTGATCAAAAGCCGTCGAGATTATGCGTATCGCCTCGGCGTTAGCGCCCGAACGACTCAGCGTTTCAAGAACCGAAGTCTTTTCGTAGATATACACGCAGAGGTAGACGACATCGATGAGAAAC
>CAJAHZ010000442.1 GCA_903939665.1 uncultured Pseudomonadota bacterium
CGGCGCAGACCCTGACCGACAAGGAATACCAGATCATGCGCGACGCCTCGGTGGCGGTGCTGCGCGAGATCGGCGTCGATACCGGCGGCTCCAACGTGCAGTTCTCGATCTGCCCGACCGATGGCCGGATGATCGTCATTGAAATGAACCCGCGCGTGTCGCGTTCGTCGGCGCTGGCGTCCAAGGCGACTGGTTTCCCGATCGCCAAGGTGGCGGCCAAGCTGGCTGTCGGCTACACGCTTGATGAGTTGGCCAACGATATTACCGGCGGCAAGACGCCGGCGTCGTTTGAGCCGTCAATTGACTACGTTGTCACCAAGATTCCGCGTTTTGCGTTCGAAAAATTCCCGACCGCTGACTCGCGCCTGACGACACAAATGAAGTCGGTCGGCGAAGTCATGGCGATTGGCCGCACCTTCCAGGAGTCGCTGCAGAAGGCGCTGCGCGGTCTGGAAGTCGGCGTTGATGGCTTCGACGAAAAAACGGTTGATCGCGAAGAGATCGAAACCGCGCTCGCCGAAGCAGGCCCTGAACGCATCTGGTACATCGCCGACGCTTTCCGCATCGGGCTGTCGATGGAAGAGATTCAGCGCCTGACCAATATCGACCCGTGGTTCCTGGTGCAGATCGAGGATCTGTACAGGAGGGAAGAGATTGTTCGCAGACGGGCGCTTGATTCGCTGTCGCGCGATGAGCTATGGCATCTGAAGCGTGCCGGTTTTTCCGACAAGCGTCTGGCTACCCTGATGGGGGTCAAGCAGACCGTCGTCCGCGAGCGGCGTCATGCTTTGAACGTGCGTCCGGTCTATAAGCGGGTCGATACCTGTGCTGCCGAGTTTTCTACCGATACGGCCTACATGTACTCGACCTACGAGGAAGAGTGCGAGTCGAATCCGAGCGACAAGAAGAAGATCATGGTCCTCGGCGGCGGCCCGAACCGTATCGGTCAGGGCATTGAGTTCGATTACTGCTGCGTCCATGCCGCGCTCGCCATGCGCGAAGACGGTTATGAGACGATCATGGTCAATTGCAATCCGGAGACCGTTTCCACCGATTACGACACGTCGGATCGCCTGTACTTTGAGCCGCTGACGCTCGAAGACGTGCTTGAAATTGTGGCCATCGAAAAGCCGGTCGGTGTCATCGTCCAGTACGGCGGCCAGACGCCGCTCAAACTGGCGCGTGACCTTGAAGCCAACGGCGTGCCGATCATCGGCACCAGCCCGGACATGATCGATGCGGCGGAAGACCGCGAACGTTTCCAGAAACTGCTGCAGGAGCTCGGCCTCAAGCAGCCGCCGAACCGCACCGCGCGCACCGAGGAAGACGCTCTGCGACTGGCCGCCGAAATCGGTTATCCGCTGGTGGTTCGCCCATCCTATGTGCTGGGTGGCCGGGCGATGGAAATTGTGCACGAGCCGCGCGACCTTGAGCGCTATATGCGCGAGGCAGTGAAGGTCTCGAACGATTCGCCGGTGCTGCTTGACCGCTTCCTCAACGACGCCGTTGAGGTGGACGTCGATGCCCTGTCCGATGGCAATGAAGTCATTATCGGCGGCGTGATGGAGCACATCGAGCAGGCGGGCGTGCACTCCGGCGACTCGGCTTGTTCCTTGCCGCCGTATTCGCTGTCAAAAGAAGTGCAGGACGAATTGCGCCGGCAGACCAAGCTGATGGCCAAGGGCCTCAATGTCTGTGGCCTGATGAACGTGCAGTTCGCGATCCAGCACGACATTGTCTATGTGCTCGAAGTCAATCCGCGTGCTTCGCGCACCGTTCCTTTCGTTTCGAAGGCCACCGGCCTGCAACTGGCGAAGATTGCCGCACGCTGCATGGCCGGGCAGTCGCTGGCTAGCCAGGGCGTGACGCGCGAAATCATACCGCCGTATTATTCGGTCAAGGAAGCGGTCTTCCCGTTTGCCAAGTTCCCCGGCGTCGATACCATTCTCGGTCCCGAAATGAAGTCCACCGGCGAGGTGATGGGCGTTGGCTTGAGCTTCGCCGAGGCTTTCATCAAGAGCCAGTTGGCGGCGAGCGTCAAACTGCCGAG
>CAJAHZ010000443.1 GCA_903939665.1 uncultured Pseudomonadota bacterium
GCAGTGTCCATCCCGAACTCCGGGTAGCCGGTAACGCGCTCGAGTTCGGCGAGGCATTCGCGATCGCTGAAGCACTGCAGTTGGCCGCTGTTGATCGCCATCTGCAGCGGCAATGTGTGGCGGTTGGCGAAGTGCAGCATGTCCATCACGATATTGGTGTCGAGGACGAGGCGTTTTGGTTTGGGCATGGTTTCAGCTGATCCGGAGTTTTTCAGCGACGAGTTCGGCGATCGCGAGACACGAAGTCAGCCCCGGCGATTCGATGCCGAACAGGTTGACCAGGCCGGTCACGCCATGGCTTTCCGGCCCTTGCACCAGAAAGTCGGCAGCCGGGTCGTTGGGGCCGGAAATTTTCGGTCGGATACCGGCATAGGCCGGTGTCAGTGCGCTGTCTGGCAAGCCTGGCCAGTACTGGCGAACCTCGGCGTAGAAGCCGTCGGCACGTGCCGGGGCGACGCTGTAATCGAGCTCGCCGGCAGGATTTGCCAACCACTCCACATCGGGGCCGAAACGTGCCTGGCCGCCAAGATCGAGCGTCAGGTGCACGCCAAGGCCGCCGGGTTCGGGCAACGGGTAAATCAGCCGCGAAAAAGGCGCGCG
The DNA here is from genome assembly GCA_903939665.1 of uncultured Pseudomonadota bacterium. GTDB lineage: Bacteria > Pseudomonadota > Gammaproteobacteria > Burkholderiales > Rhodocyclaceae > CAJBIL01. Next base: position 601 of record CAJAHZ010000443.1, read on the forward strand.
ACCGGCGAGCGCGTAGTAGTTGCCTTTTGCATGGAACGCTTGCGGTATGTGTGCCGCCGGAAAACCGGATAGCGATGTGGCTACCCGTGTTGCAGAAAGCCCGGCGGCATTGATCACGATGCCGGCCTTGAGGTGCGTTGTTTCGCCATCGCCGATGTCCACGATAAAGCCCTTGCCTTCAATGGCGCCGCGAACGAACGGGCTGCATACGGCCAAGGTTGCGCCCGCTTGCTCGGCATCGCCTAGCAAGGCCAGCATCAGGCCGTGGCTGTCGATGATGCCGGTGGAAGGCGAGAGCAGGGCGGCGCTGCATCTGAGTTCTGGTTCAAGCGCACGGGCGTCGGCGGCGCTCAGCGGCTGCAGATCATCGATGCCGTTAATCTGGCCCTGACGGCGCAGCATTTCCAGCCGGCTTTCCTGTTCGCTCGATGTGGCAACGATCAGCTTGCCGCAGCGCCGATGACTGACCTTGTGGCTGAGGCAAAAATCGTAGAGCAGTTGCCGGCCGGCAACGCACAGCTGCGCCTTGAGCGAGCCGACCGGGTAGTAGAGCCCGGCGTGAATCACTTCGCTATTGCGCGCACTGGTCTCGGTGCCGAAAGCGTTGTGTCGCTCAAGAATCAACGTGTCGATGCCGCATTGCGCCAGCTTGCGCGCACAGGCCAGTCCGACCACGCCGGCGCCGATCACGATTGCTCCGATTTTTTCCATATTGCGTGGCGTGGTTTGAAAGGGCGCATTGTAATACCCATGACCGTCACGTCACAGTGGCGCGTATGGCGGCAGGCTCCGCCATTGTCGGCTTCAAGGTGGCGCAGCGCGCGTGGCCGATGCCGGGATGGCTCCGGGATGCCCGTATAATTGCGAACATCACAACTTTGCAATGCGCGGGATACGCAATCATGGACGTCAAAGACAGCAACGGTGCTCTGCTCAATGAAGGGGATTCGGTCACCCTGATCAAGGATCTGAAGGTCAAGGGAACTTCCGTGACGCTGAAGCGCGGCACCCTGGTCAAGGGTATTCACCTCACCGACAATGAAGAAGAGGTCGAGTGCCGTGTTGAGAAGGTTAAAGGCCTGGTACTCAAGACCTGTTTTCTGAAGAAGGTCTGAGCGGGCAGGTCACATGTCTGCTCACACGTCGATGATTCGCCTGCGCGAAGAAGAGGTCGAGTTCATTGCCATTCGAGCGCAGGGCGCGGGTGGTCAGAACGTCAACAAGGTGTCGAACGCCATTCATCTGCGTTTCAACATCGCGGCTTCGTCCCTGCCGGAAGACATCAAGGCGCGCCTGCTTGCGCTGCGCGATCAGCGCATCAGCTCCGATGGCGTGGTGGTGATCAAGGCGCAGCAGCACCGCAGCCTTGAGCGCAACAAGGACGACGCACTGGTGCGCCTGCGTGAGTTGATCGCACAGGCAGCATTCACGCCGGAGCCGCGGCGACCGACCAAGCCGACGCGCAGTTCACAGAAGAAACGTGTCGAGAGCAAGGTGCGGCGTGGGCTCGTCAAGCTGCAGCGCGGTCGCGTCAGCGATCATTGATTTCGTTAGATTATGGGAAAACTGCTGCTCGCGCCGATGGAAGGGCTCGCCGACTGCGTTCTGCGCGATGTGCTGACGCGCGTTGGCGGCTACGACGGGGCGGTGACCGAGTTTGTGCGGGTTTCCGGCAGCCTGCTGCCGCCGCGTAC
>CAJAHZ010000444.1 GCA_903939665.1 uncultured Pseudomonadota bacterium
GCCGGGATCTGGCCGCTGGTGCGCTGGAGGCGATCAGTGTGGCGGCGCATGCCCTGAAGGGGCGTCTGGGCTTGCTTGGTATGAACGAATTGTTTGACGTCGCGGCAGCACTCGAAGCGGCGACCAGCCGCGCAGAATCGGCGGACAGCCTGCTGCATCGCCTTGAGGAAGGCGCTGCTGCCATGTGTGCCGAAATTAACGGCAAGCTCGGCCTCTCGGACAATGCCGAACCGGCGGTCGAAGCCTCGTCGGAGAAAAGGCCGTCCGGGCCGCCCCCGGCCTCGGTGACGCGGCTGATCTCCAGCCTGCAGGCTGGCGAGGGTGACTGCGACCTGCTGATCGACGCTTGTCTGGCCGAACTCGAGGGCACCGTCTGGGCGCCGTTATTGCGTCAGGCGCTGGCCTATGTCAGAAACTTCGATTTCGCCGCTGCCGGCAAGGTGCTTTCGGATGCGGGCTAGCAGCGTGCCTGCACTTGTCGCCTACTTTTCGCGCGGCTTGCGGTAGCCCAGGGCATACGATATCTGGTCAGCCGCGGACTTGATTTGCGCGACCCATTCCGGATTGTGGCGATCGGTCGGCGCGGAAATCGAAAGGCCGGCAACGATGATTCCTTCGTCATTGCGAATCGGTGCTGCGACACAGCGCAAGCCGAGTTCAGCCTCTTCGTTGTCGTAGGACAGATCGTGCCGGCGGATCTTGTCGAGCTCCTTTTCCAGCGAGCTCAGGCTGGTCAGCGAGTGCGGCGTCTTGCCCGGCAGTCCGGTGCGCTTTGCGTAAGCGCGAACGTCGGCGACCCTATCGGCAGCGAGAAACAGCTTGCCGACCGAAGTCAGGTGCAGCGGCGCACGGCCACCGACCAGATAGACGACGCGCACCAGCGAACGACCGCTCGAGGTGCGTTCGGCATAGATGATTTCGTCTTCGTGGCGAATGCCGAGGTTGATGGCCTCACCCATTGTTTCGTGCAGCTTCTGCATGAAAGGAAGCGCAATTTCACGGATGTTGATGCGCGATTTGACGATGTTGCCAAGTTCCAGCAGTCGAATGCCCAGCGCGTAAGTGCCGGTATCCTGTCGCTCGACCAGGTGTGAAACGGTCATCGCTGCCAGAATGCGGTGGGCGGTCGATGGATGCAGCCCGGTGGTTTGCGCCAGCAGCTTTAGGCTGGCTGGTTCCGGCGTGTCGGCCAGTACTTCGAGCAACGACATCATGCGCTCGATAACCTGAATTGATCCCTTTTCTGCCTGCTGCTCAGCCATTGCTTTTCCGCCCAACCTTCCGTTTTGTTCCGTGGCGGAATACTATTACGCGCTCCGCCCTGTCCTTCGTTTGACTCGCTTGCCGTATCTTGTACGGTGCAATAGCTTACCACCATGCGGGATGTTTCGCTCGAAGCGCTTGCTGTGGCACAGGATAAGCGCCTGATCCTGATGCGCTGGGGAGGGGGTAAGTGTTTCGCTGAACGCCTGTCGATGCGTGGCTGAAATGGATTTTTCTTGAAAGAAGACAATGCTTGAAACCGATGACCCGCTGGCGATCCCACTCTGGATCAACGGCCATGCCTATCTGACGATGGCGCCGACTTTTCTCGATGTGCGCAATCCGGTCAGTGGCGAGATTCTGCGCCGCACCCCTTTGTGCGCTGCGGGTGAGGCGCAAAAGGCGGCTGAAGCCGCACAGGCCGCGCTGCCTTTGTGGGCTGCGCAAACGACCGTTGCGCGAGGCGCACTGCTTTCGGCTTTGGGCGACGCACTGGCCGCCTATGCCGGACACTTCGCCCGGCTGATCACCGAGGAAACCGGCAAGGAGGCCGATGCCGCACTGGCTGAAGTCAACGCCGTCGTGACTTTGTTGCACGGCGCCATCGAAGATGGTGCGTCGGGTGTGGTGGCGATCGTCAGCGACGACAGCGCCCCCTTGCTTGGCGCCTTGTCGCGGGCCATTCCCGCTTTGCTTGCCGGGGCCACGCTGGTGCTCAAGCCGAGCCCGAAAGCGCCATCGCCGGTTTTTGCCGTGGCCGAACTGACGGCTCGCAGCGGGTTCCCCGACGGCGTTTTCAACGTCCTGCAGGGCGACGAAGCGGCAGTCGAAGGCTTGTGTGCGAGCGCTGTCGTCAGCCTCCTGATGTTTTCCGGAAACGCAGCGCTGGGCACCCGGGTTGGCGAGATCGCCGCCCGTCATGGCAAGCGCTTCGCCGCCTGAGTTATGCACCGCATTGTCTATCTTGAGCGCGAGTCGATCATCGCCGATGTGCGCCGGCCGGGCTTTCCCCACGAATGGGCCGAGTATCCGAAAACCGCCCAGGCGGAAGTCGAGGAGCGGCTGGCCGGGGCGACTATCGCCATCGTCAACAAGCGGTTGATCGACGCGGCGCTGATCGCGCGCCTGCCGCAACTGCAGATGGTCGCCGTGTCGGCGACGGGCACCAACAACGTCGATCTGGAAGCCTGTCGTGCACGCGGCATCGTCGTCGCAAATGTTCGCGGTTATGCGGCCCATACCGTTCCGGAGCATGTTTTTGCTCTGCTTCTGGCGCTCTCGCGCAATGTCTTTGCCTATCGCGAGGCGCTTGCTGCAGGGCGCTGGCAGCGTTCTGAGCAGTTCTGTTTTTTTGACTATCCGATCCGTGATCTGCATGGCGCAACGCTTGGCGTCATCGGCGGCGGCAGCCTCGGCTCCGGTGTTATTCGGCTGGCCGAAGCCTTCGGCATGCGCGTGCTGCGTGCCGAGCACAAGGGTGCGGCGAGCGTGCGCGCCGGCTATACGCCCTTCGCCGATGTGCTGCGCGAGGCCGATGCGATTTCGCTGCACTGCCCCTTGAACGAGGAAACAAGAAATCTGATCGGTGAAGCCGAATTGCGTGCCATGAAGTCGTCGGCTCTGCTGATCAACACCGCGCGCGGCGGGCTGGTCGACGAGACTGTTCTGCCGCGTGCCCTGCAGGAAGGGTGGATCGCCGGCGCGGGGTTTGATGTGCTGAGTGTCGAACCGCCGAGCGCCGGCAACCCGCTGCTCGCACCGGCGCTTCTCGCTTCGCCCAATTTTTTGCTGACGCCGCATGTGGCCTGGGCAAGCCGCCCGGCGATGCAGTCGTTGGCCGAGCAGATGATCAGCAACATCGAAGCATTTGTACGTGGCGAGCCGCAGAACCGGGTCGCTTGAGCGGATGCGCCATTGGCTTCTTTTGTTTGGTTTTTTCGCCATGGGCGCTCATGCCGAAGCGCCCAACGTGGCAGCGGCCGCTGACCTCAAGTTCGCCTTGAGCGAAATCGCGGCCAGCTACGAAAAGGCGACCGGTCAATCGGCAAAGCTGTCATTCGGTTCTTCCGGAAACTTTGCCCGGCAGATTCCGCAAGGCGCGCCTTTTGAGCTTTTTCTGTCGGCTGACGAGGACTACATCCTCAAGCTGGCAGCCGATGGCTGGATGCAGGGCGAGGGGCGTCTTTATGCCGTCGGTCGGCTCGCATTGATTGTTCCGCACGGCTCAAAGCTGGTGGCTGACGGCGAACTCAAGGACATCGTGGCCGCCGTCGGCGATGGCCGCATCCAGCGTTTTGCCATTGCCAATCCCGAGCACGCGCCCTATGGGCGGGCGGCACGTTCGGTATTGCAACGGGCGGGGGTGTGGGAAGGTTTGCAGGGCAAACTGGTGCTCGGCGAGAACGTCGCGCAGGCGGCGCAATTTGCCACCAGCGGATCGGCACAAGGCGGCATCGTTGCCTGGTCGCTGGCCAAGACGCCGGAAGTGGCCCGACTCGGAGCGGTCGCGCTGATCCCCGAGAGTTGGCACCCGCCGCTACGCCAGCGCATGGCGCTGACCCGCAAAGCCGGTGAGGCCGCGCGACGCTTTTACGACTATCTGCAGCAGCCGGCTGCGCGCGCGGTCTTTGAGCGCTACGGTTTTTTGCTGCCGGAAAAGTGAGAGATATGAAAAAAGCACACCGCTTTCAACGCAGAGTACGCAGAGACGCAGAGACGCAGAGATCGCAGAGAAAATCTTCTTTGGGTTTCTCTGCGATCTCTGCGTACTCTGCGTCGAAAGCGTTTAGGTTTGTTCGTTAATGGACTGGCAAGCCCTTTCCCTCTCGCTAAAGCTCGCGGCCGCCACGGCGTTGCTGCTTCTGCCGTTTTCGATCTGGCTGGCGCGGCGTCTGGCGTGGGCGCAGTTTCGCGGGCAGGGGGCGCTGGAGGCGGCGATCATGTTGCCGCTGGTGCTGCCGCCAACGGTTCTTGGTTATTACCTGCTGCTCGGTTTTGGCGGTGCATCGCCGCTCGGTCTTGCCTATCAGGCACTGACTGGCCGTTCGCTGGTCTTCAGCTTCGACGGGCTGCTGCTGGCCTCGCTGATCTTTAATCTGCCTTTTGCCGTGCAGCCGATGCAGCGCGCCTTTGCCTCGATTCCGCGTGAACTGCGCGAAGCCGCGTGGGTGTCCGGGTTGTCGCGCTGGCAGACTTTTTTGCGCATCGAGTTGCCGCTTGCCTGGCCGGGCATTGCCGCAGCGTTGGTGCTGACTTTTACGCACACCCTGGGTGAATTTGGCGTCGTGCTGATGGTTGGCGGCAATATGCCGGGCGAGACAAAAACCGTGGCCATCGCCATTTACGATCAGGTGCAGGCGTTCAACGATTCAGCAGCGGCCGGCATGTCTGCTATGCTTCTTGCATTTTCCTTCGTCGCGGTGATGTTCGTCTATCGGCTGGGCCGCCCGGGAGTCCGGCGATGAAGCTGGAAGCCCGCCTTGAGCAAGTGGCGCCGATCCCGCTGGCGGCTGATATCAGCTGCGACGGTGGTGAATTGCTCGCGCTGGTCGGCCCGTCGGGCAGCGGCAAGTCGACCATCCTGCGTTGTCTTGCCGGGCTGCATCGGCCGACCAGTGGCTATGTGCGCTGCGGTGGCGAGACCTGGTTCGACGCGACGGGGGCCGTCGATATGCCGCCACAACGACGCCGCGTCGGCTTTGTTTTTCAGCATTACGCGCTGTTCCCGCACATGAGCGCGCTGGACAATGTGATGGTGGCGCTCGGGCACTTGCCGGTTGCTGAGCGCGAGGCTAAGGCACGCGAGTGGCTGGCGCGCGTCAATCTAGAGGGTTTGTTTGCGCGTCGGCCAGGCGAGTTGTCCGGCGGCCAGCAGCAGCGCGTGGCGCTTGCCCGGGCGCTGGCGCGCGAGCCCCAGGCTCTGCTGCTCGACGAGCCTTTTTCAGCGGTCGATCAGGTGACCCGGCGCAAACTGCTGCGTCAGCTGATCCAGTTGCGCCGTTCGCTCGACATCCCGATCATTCTGGTGACGCACGATCTTGAGGAAGCCAGTCTGCTGGCCGATCGCATGACCGTGCTGCATCACGGCCGGACGCTGCAAAGCGCAGCGCCGGCAGCGTTGCTTGCGCAGCCGGCAAGCGCGCTGGTGGCACGCCTGACCGATCAGCCCAATCTGTTTGTCGGCAAGGTGTTGCGTCATTTGCCCGAGTTCGATGCAACGGAAATCGACTGGCAGGGACAGCCGCTGCAGGCGCCGCATATGCCGGTTTTTGCTGTCGGCGCTGCCGTGTGCTGGGTGGTGCCGGCCGAAGGCGTCATCCTGCTGCGCGAGGATCAGCAGGGCCGCGAAAATACGGTGCAGGCGCGTGTGGCCGAGAGCCTGGCCTGGCGCGGCCATGCCAGCATTACGGCGCTTGTTGGCGGGCGGCGCGGCGCGGCGCTGTCGTTTGCCACCGGCGCGTCGGTGGCGGCGCGGCGTGGCGTTATTCCCGGTGCCAGCGTATCGCTGCAACTACAAAAAACAGCGATTCGCCTGTTGCCGCCGGACCCGACCGTGATCGAGCAGTTGCGCCTGCTTAGCGAGCTGCCGTCGTGAGACCACCGTTCTTCCGGCCATTGCCCTGAACGCCATGTTCCGGGCCGTGCGTATCGTCATCCTGCTTTTCGTCCTCCTTGGCGTGGCGCTGGGCGCCTGGCGTGCCAAGACGCGCTCGGTGGAATGGAAAAGCACGCTGCCGGTGACTATTTATCCGATCAACGGCGACGGTAGCGCGGCGGCGGCGAATTATCTGCGCAGCCTGAACGTCGCCGATTTCAAGCCGATCGAGACCTTCATGCGCGACGAGGCGGCGCGCCACGGTCGCTCATCTGCTGCCTCGATTGAGATTCGCCTGGGCGGGAAAATCGACGCGCCGCCGCCGGTGCCGCCGCGCAACGGAAGCGCCTTTGAGGTGATGGCGTGGAGTCTGAAGATGCGCTGGTTTGCCTATCGTAACGCCCATCCGGAGGGGCCGGGAACGCATGTCAGCATGTTTGTCCTGTATTTCGATCCGGCGCAAAGTGCGCGGCTCGGGCACTCGACCGGTTTGCGGCAAGGCCTGATCGGGCGCGTCAATGCCTTCGCCGCACGCGACATGGCACGGCAAAACAACGTCATCATTGCGCATGAATTTCTGCATACGCTGGGTGCGACCGACAAGTACGATGTGGCGACCAACCAGCCGTTA
>CAJAHZ010000445.1 GCA_903939665.1 uncultured Pseudomonadota bacterium
GGCTCCTTGATAACTGTGGCCGGGAGGGAAAGACGCAACATCAAGTGAGGTACTGCAGATCAGGCTCACCCGTCTTCCCGTGCCCGGCACGGGTTGGTTGGATGAGCGCCGTTTAGCAATCCGAGCCTGAAGCTGTCGTACGTCAGCTTTGCAGCGCTCCTCGGATAAGCGAACGATTATACGCTGATTTTTTCGACGGAAAAGTGCTTACCAGGGTGAGCCGGATAGACCAGACCACAACTCATTGAGATCCGGAAAGTTCCACTTCGCCGGATCTTCGCGGCCCGCAATTTTCTCAGGGCAGCCGGGCCGGGAAAGATCCAGCACTTCGGGTCTGATTCTGGCCTTTGCCTTGGTCGAAAAGAAAACCTTGACGCGCGGCGTCAGCAAAGACTTTTCACCCTGCTCGACGACAATTCCAAGCCGGCCGGAACTGAGCAGCACCAAGGAACCGATCGGATAAATACCCAGACTTTTAACGAAAGCCTGGAACACTGTCGGGTCGAAATGCCCCGTGGTCCACTCGGCCATCTTGCGCAGCGATTCTGCCGGGTCCCAGCCCGACTTGTAGGGCCGGTTCGAGGTAATCGCGTCATAAACGTCACAGACTGCGCCCATTTTAGCGAACAGGCTGATTTCCTCAGCCTTCAGATGCTTCGGGTAGCCCGATCCATCGGTTTTCTCATGATGATGCAGGACAACGTCGAGCGCCACCGGATCGACGCCGCTGCCGGCCAGCAGCATGCGATACCCCTCTTCAGGATGGCTCTTGATGATCGCGAACTCTTCATCGGTCAGCTTGCCCGGCTTGTTCAGCACATCCATAGGCATTTTGGCCTTACCCAGATCGTGCAGCAGGCCGGCGATGCCAGCCGAACGCGTCTGCGCCTCGTCAAGCGCGAGTTGTTTGGACAGCGCGACCATCAGTGCGCAGACGGCCACGGAGTGCATATAGGTGTAATCGTCGGCAGTCTTCAGGCGGGCAAGACTGATCAAGGCGCCCGGATTGCGCGTCACTGAATCTGAAATTTCCTCAACCAGCCGTTGCGCACCCGCCGTGTCGACGGTTTTCCCCATGCGCGCCTCGTTGAACATCGAGGTGACGGCCTGCTTTGATTTGGCGCAGATTTTTACCGCACGGGCGATTTCGGCTGCCACCGGCGTCCGCTCGACTTTGCGCACATCGATCGCCGCACGCGTCAACTCGGCATCCACCTGCGCCTCGGACTCCGCTACCGAGATCGCCTGCTCGCCAAGAGCAACGTCAAGACCTTTCGCGCAATCGATCCAGACTTCCTTGATGCTGCTGGCCAGAATGCTGTCGATATCCTTGGTGTCGGTGATGACAAAGCCGGTACGCCAGAACGGATGCTCCATCCACGAGCCGCAAAACTCCTTGAGGTGCATTCCGACAGTCAGGTTTTCAACGCTGATTCGCTTGAGCATCGCCGTTTTCGTCAGAAGGAGGATATCTGGCGCCCAGTCTAACCCGAATTGTTCCGGGGAAAAACAAAAGGGGCCCGCAGGCCCCTTTTGTTACAACGCATTCCTTGTCACCACCAGAAAACCGATAGCTGGCACTAGAGGCCCGCGTCGGCCTTTAACGCTGCCGCCTTGTCGGTCGCTTCCCACGTAAATTCCGGCTCATCACGACCAAAGTGGCCGTAAGCGGCGGTCTTTGTGTAGATCGGACGCAGCAGGTTGAGCGCCTGGATGATTCCTTTCGGACGCAGATCGAAATGCTTGCCGATCAATTCAACGATCTTGTCGTCGCTGATCTTGCCGGTGCCAAAGGTATTGACCATCAACGAAACTGGTTTGGCGACGCCGATTGCATAGGCGACCTGAACCTCGCACTTGTCGGCCAGGCCAGCAGCGACGAGGTTTTTCGCCACATAACGGGCAGCATAGGCGGCCGAGCGGTCGACCTTCGACGGGTCTTTGCCTGAGAAGGCACCGCCGCCATGATGTGCGGCACCGCCGTAGGTATCGACGATGATCTTGCGACCGGTCAGGCCGCAGTCGCCATGCGGGCCGCCAACGACAAAGCGCCCTGTCGGGTTGACCAGGTAGCGCGTGCTGGCGGTCAGCATCTCCTTGGGCAGCACGGGCTTGATAATCAGTTCGATCACCGCTTCCTCGATCTGCGCGTGCGACACATCCGGGCCGTGCTGGGTCGAGACAACGACGGTGTCAATCGCTACCGGCTTGCCATTGACATACTTGACGGTCAGCTGACTCTTCGCATCGGGGCGCAGCCACGGCAGACGACCATCCTTGCGGACTTCGGCCTGACGTTGCATGATGCGGTGCGCGTAATAGATCGGCAGCGGCATCAGCGACGGTGTTTCATTGCAGGCGTAGCCGAACATCAGACCCTGGTCGCCGGCACCCTGATCGAGGTCGATACCCTGACCTTCGTTGACGCCTTGCGCAATGTCTGGCGACTGGCGGTTGATCGCAGTAAGGATGGCGCAGCTCTTGTAATCGAAACCGATTTCCGAATCGGTATAGCCGATGCGGCGCACGGCTTCCTGGGCGATGACGCGATAATCGATGTGCGCCTTGGTGGTGATTTCGCCCGAGATGACGACCAGACCGGTCGACACCAGCGTTTCACAGGCAACCCGACCGTGCGGGTCTTCCGTCAGGATCGCGTCAAGGATCGAGTCCGAAATCTGGTCGGCAACTTTGTCGGGGTGACCTTCAGAAACGGATTCCGAAGAAAAAAGGTATTCACTGGCCATGTATTCTGCTCCAAAACAAAAAACCCCGTTGCGGCTGCGTGGCCGGCTCCGGGGTTTGAGCAGACGACGCTTTAGCAGTATTTGGCAGCCCGGTTGATCGGGTTGCTCCGCCCTGCAAGTTGTCCTGATTAACTCGGCGGATGGATAATGCTAACTTTTCATTGGCCGCCGGTCAAACAGATCAAGAATAAAACCTTGAACAGGATTTTTTTGTGATTCTTCTTTTTCGTTTCCTGAGCCGTTTGCCGCTGCCTTGGCTACATGCCCTCGGCGCCCTGCTCGGCTGGCTTACCTGGCTTTTTTCGCCAACCTATCGCCGCCACATGCAGGAAAACATGGCGCTGGCGCTCGGCGAGGCAGGCGCACAGCGTGTTCGGCACGCCGCCATTGCCGCAGCCGGCAAGGCCATGCTCGAATTGCCGAAAATCTGGCTTAACCCGCTGGCGGACGCTGCCGCGCGCGTCGTCAGGATCAGCGGCTGGGAACTGGTTGAAGCAGCCAACCGCGAAGGCCGAGGTATCGTCTACCTGACACCGCATCTGGGCTGTTTCGAGGTCACCGCGCAGTATCTCTCAACCCATGCGCCGATTTCCGTTCTCTATCGACCACCCCGGCAAGCCTGGCTTCAGACGATGATCGAAATGGGACGCGCCCGAAAGCAGCTCCATCTGGCAGCGGCAGACCTTTCGGGGGTGCGCACCCTGCTCAAGGCGCTGAAACGCGGCGAGGCGGTCGGCATGCTGCCGGATCAGGCACCGAAGGTCGGA
>CAJAHZ010000446.1 GCA_903939665.1 uncultured Pseudomonadota bacterium
CGCGAGGCGGCCGAATACACGGTGCGCGGCCTGCTCTCCGACTACTACGCGACGCCCGATACCTGGGGCGTGCCCAAGGCGCTGGAGAAGGTGATCGTGCCGCTCAATCGCTGGGTGATGGCCGAAGCGGGCCGTCAGCCGGAACTGGTGGGGATGGCGACGACGCTGACGGTACTGGTGCTGCGCGGTCGGCGTTATGTCAGCGCGCATGTCGGCGATTCACGCCTGTATTTGCTGCGCGATGGCGTTTGCGGCCAGTTGACCATCGATCATGTCTGGGAGCATCCGGAACTGAAGAACGTGCTGTCGCGCGCAGTGGGCCTTGATCGGCACTTTCAGCTTGATTTTGCCGACGGTGAGTTGAAAGAGGGCGACTGCTTTCTGCTCTGCTCGGATGGTGTCTGGGGTGTGTTGGGTGATGAGCGCATCCGTGAGACGCTGCTCGCACATCCCGACGCGCAGCAGGCGGCTGCCTCGCTGGTCAGCCTGGCGCTGGCGGCGGGAGGGCAGGACAACGCCAGTGCAGTAGTGCTTCGGGTCGATGCGCTGCCTGCGCAGAATCTGCGTGATTCGCTCGAAGGCACGGCGCGTTTGCCTTTGCCGCCACGCTTCAAGCCGGGACAAACATTCGACGGGCTGCGCATTGAAGAGGTGCTGCATGACTCCCGGGCGACGCTGCTCTATCGCGTGACCGACGTCGACTCCGGCCAGCAACTGGTGCTCAAAACCCTGCGTCCGGAACTGGCCGACGATGCTGACGAAATCCGCGCACTGATCATGGAAGAGTGGCGGGCGCGGCGCGTTGTTTCGCCTTTCTTCGCCCAGCTGGTACCGGCCGAACGGCGCAGCTGTCTTTATTACCTGCAGACCTGGCACGAAGGCGCAACCTTGCAGCGCATGCTCGATACCGATCTACATTTCTCGGTCGGCGAAACCGTCCAACACGGCATCCGCCTGCTCAAAGGGCTATCCGGCCTGCATCGCCTCGATATCGCGCATCGCGACATCAAGCCGGATAACATCCACATCGGTCGTGACGGCCGTCTGCGCATCATTGATCTGGGCGTTGCCGTCAGCCTGTCGGAGGACGAAGCGTCGACCGGCAATCCGGGAACGCCGAGTTACATGGCGCCTGAGCTTTTTTCCGGCACCAGGGCTGTGGCTGCCCATGATTTGTACGCTGCCGGCGTGACGCTCTATCATCTGCTGACGCGAAAATATCCCTACGGCGAGATCGAACCCTTTCAGCACCCGAAATTTGGCGAGCCGGTCGCGCCAACGCGCTATCGGCCGGATATTCCCGGATGGTTGGAAAACATTTTGCTGAAAGCGGTGTCGAATGACTCGTTGCAGCGTTTTGAAACCGCTGAGGAGTTTCTTCTTGCGCTCGAACGTGGCGCCACCCGACCGCTCGATCGACCGCGCATAACGCCGCTGGCCATGCGCAATCCGGCATTCACCTGGCGGATCATTGCGGGTGTTTCCATTGTTCTCAATCTGCTGTTTTTGATGTTATTGATGCGATAAAGTGAACCTATGAAAAAAACAGCCCTGATTCTTTTTGCACACGGTGCGCGTGACCCCGAATGGGCCAGTCCGATGCGCCGTGTTTGTGCGGCGGTACGTGCGCAAGCGCCTGACCTGCGTGTCGAGCTGGCCTTCCTCGAATTCATGACGCCGGAATTGCGCGAGTGCGCCGAGTCGCTGCTTGCCGAGGGTTTTGGGCGCATTGTCGTGTTGCCGATGTTCATTGCCCAGGGCGGACATCTTAAAAACGATGTGCCGCGGTTAATGGATGAGTTGCGTGCGCTTCATCCGCAAGCACAGTTTGAATTGGGCTGCGCCGTCGGTGAGGCAGAGAGTATCGTGCAAGCCATGGCGACGCATGTGCTGGCGCTTGCTCAGGCCTGATTCCACCGGCCGGCCGGGAAAAAACGTAATACGTACGAGTGCTGATCTGTATGAAACGCCACGAAAAATTGCAGGATTTGTCGCGCGAGCATCATGACGCGCTGAGGCTGGCATTGCACGCAAAGCGCGCCGCCTTGTCTGGCGACGTGGCACAAGTCGCGGCGTCGGCTTTGGCATGTGTCAATGCTTTCTCGCTTGAACTCGATCCGCATTTTGTTATCGAGGAAAACGATTTTCTCCCGCCGCTGGCGCAGAGCGGTGAGCCGGAACTCGCGCAGCGCACTTTGAATGAGCATACGGAGCTGCGACGTCTGGTTGCGCAGTTAAGGCAGCCCGATGCCGCAACGCTGCTGGGTTTTTCCGAGTTGTTGAGTGCGCACGTGCGCTTCGAGGAGCGTGAGTTGTTCGAAGTCATCGAGCGCCATATCGGCAATAAGGCATTCGCCCGGTCGATCTGAAAAATTGCGGTCGGTTTTTGATGACTGACGGATAACGCTCGTCATCATGGTGGGGATCGATGTTACTCTGCAGGTATTGGTTTTGAGGCCTTTCTTCTGCAGAGAAAGTCATGAATTATTCCGCGCCCCTTGTTCGTTCCTTCAACGCGTTCATCCGCACGCCGTCATGGTGGCCGTTGCTGATTCTGTTCTGGGCGGTAGTGGCGGGGGCTTCCTTTGCGTGGAATCTCAGCCAGCTTGAACAGCACGCGCATGTCATGGCTGTTTCGCGCGGTCGGCTGGTTTTCGAAATGATCGAAACGACGCGGCTCTGGGCTGCGCAACATGGCGGAGTTTATGCGCCGGTAACGTCTTCCACACAGCCCAATCCCTGGCTGGAGACCAGCGAAAAAACCATCACTTCGCCCGCCGGGGTTGAGCTTACCAAGATAAACCCCGCCTACATGACCCGCCAGTTGGGTGACTTGATTGCCCTGGAGCGCGACCTGCGGGTGCATCTGACCAGCCTCAAGCTGATCAACCCGGATAACAAGCCCGACCCCTGGGAGCGGGAGTCGCTGGAAATGTTCGAAAAAAATCGCGTTGAGCGGGTGGCGATTGTCGGCGATGGCGATAGCGCAAATTTTCGTTACATGGCGCCGTTGGAGGTCAAGAAGCCTTGCATGGTGTGCCACGCGAAACTCGGGTACCAGGTGGGCGATGTGCGCGGCGGGATCAGCGTGACTTTTCCGGCGAGCTATGTTCTTGGGATTATCGACGCGCAGAAGCGTAGTTCGCTGATCGTTCATCTGGCGGCTTTCTGCATCTTGTCGGCCTTGGCCTGGGGGAGTCTGCTGGTGATCCGGCGAAGTCTGCTGGCGCTTGAGGCGGCTCGCGGCGAGCTGATCGAAAGCGAGAAAATGGCTTCTCTTGGCCGGATGGTTGCCGGCTTTGCCCATGAGGTGAATACCCCGGTGGGCGTTGCCGTCGGTGCTGCCTCCCAGTCACGGGAATTGCTGGCTGAACTGGGCAAGCTTATCAAGCAGGATGAAGTGCGCGAAGAGGATCTGCAGCAGCGCCTTGAGATGCTCGACGAAGCTTCTGTGCTGGCGCTCAATAACCTGCAGCGGGCCGCAAGCATGGTGCAGAGTTTCAAGCGTACGGCGGTGGATCAAACCTCCGAGGCGGAGCGCGACTACGATCTGGCCGAGGTGATCGATGATGTGCGCAAGACCTTGCATAACAGCTTCAAAAATACGCCAGTGCGGATTGAAATTGATTGCCAGCATGATGTCCGGGTGTTTGGTGTAACCGGCGCCCTTGAGCAGGTGCTGACGAACCTGCTGCAGAATAGCCGGATACACGCTTTTGCCGATGCCAGCTTGCCGGGTCTCATCCGCATCCGCGCCGAAGCGAGAAACGATGCGGTGCATATCGAGTTCAGCGATGACGGCGCGGGGATGGATGCGGCCACCCTGGCGCATGCTTTCGAGCCGTTTTACACCACCCGACGGGGTAGTGGCGGCAGTGGGCTTGGGCTGTATCTGGTCTATAACCTCGTCACGCGCGGCTTGGGCGGCAGTATTGTCTGCGCAAGTCAGCCGGGGCAGGGCGCCCGTTTCAATATCGAGTTTCCGCAGCGTAGTGCTGCGCAGAAGAACGGTTGATCATGAAAATTTTACGCAAAGCCGCCGGCAGTGAATCGGCGGAGGCGGTTGCCCCCCGTGTGCGGCCATGGAAGTTGCTGGTGGTCGATGATGAGCCGGATATCCGGCAGTTGACGGCGCTCAATCTGCGCGGCTTCGAGTTTGCCGGGCGCCCCTTGCAACTGATTGAAGCGGCATCGGCAGCTGAAGCAAAGCGCTTGTTGGGCGAGCATCCCAATATTGCCGCGGCCTTGATCGATGTGGTCATGGAAACCGACGATGCCGGCCTGAAGCTTGTCGAATACATCCGTAACGACCTGCAGAATACGATGATCCGTCTGATCATCCGTACCGGGCAGCCGGGGATGGCCCCCGAGCGTTACGTGATCGATAATTTCGATATCGATGATTACAAGGACAAGACCGAGCTGACGGTCCAGAAACTTTACAGCACGGTGCGCTCTGCACTGAAAAGTTACCGTGACTTGTTGGCTATCGACCGCAACCGGGCGGGTCTCACTCATATTCTTGACGTTACGCCGGAACTCTACAATCTTCAGCAGGACAGGCTCGAGGATTATTTTCGCGGCTTGTTGTCGCAGGTTATCGGGATTTGCAATCTGGGGCGGTCGGGGCTGATTTCGACCATTGATGGCCTGGTGGCCACTGTCGACGGCGATGCTGTCTGCATTCGCGCCGGCGCGGGCGATCTTGATAGCGGCAAAGTTGATACCGATCGGCGTCAATCGATCATCGATCTCTGCTCGAAGGTGGTAATGGGCAAAGCCGATACAGCCGCCCTGTGTGATGGTGTTCTGGTTGTCCCGTTGCAGATCCGCGACAAGGTGTACGGCTTTATTTATCTGGAGGCCGACAACGAGCTGACGGTTGCCGAACAGGAGTTGATCCGGATTCTATCGAACCAGTGCGCTGCCGCTCTGGACAATTACGGCCTGCACCATAGTCTGCAGGATAGCGAGGCGCGTTTGCGTGCCGTGTTCGAGCAGGCTGCCGTCGGGGTTGCACAGATTGATACGCTGACCGGCCAGGCGGTTAGCGTCAATCAGAAATACTGCGATATTGTTGGTTACAGCCGGGATGAAATCCTGTCGATGAACATGGAAGCGCTGACCTACGTCGATGACCGGTCGGCGCGCTCTATCGATATGGAGCGCCTGAAAGCGGGAGCGCTCCGTGAATTCAGTGTCGAGAGGCGGTATGTTCACAAGGACGGCCATCTCGTCTGGGTGCTGGTGACCGTGTCGCCGATGTGGGCGTCCGGTGCGAC
>CAJAHZ010000447.1 GCA_903939665.1 uncultured Pseudomonadota bacterium
AAGCGCTTGTACTCGCTAATGCTGGCATTTGATTCGCGGGTTTGAATGGGCAGCAGCTCGATCGACGGCGGCTTGGTGGGGTCGAACATCAGTTCGGTCGGGCACATCGTCGTGCGGCCAGCCGACGAGGGCAGCATGCGGCTGCCGTAGTCGGCGAAAAATATGGCGTTGATCAACTCCGATTTGCCGCGTGAAAATTCGGCGACGAAGGCGACGTGCAGCCGGTCTTCGCGCAGTTTTTCCAGCAAATGAACAAGGCGCAGGTCGGTTTGCGCGTCGTTCAGTTCGTTCTCGGCCAACCAGCTGTGGAAGGTTTCAATGCCCTCCGAAAGCTGTGTGCGCCATTGGCTGTAAGCAGCGAAATGTTGGGCAAGCGTCATGACTAATTCCAGCCGAATGTTTAGTCTTTTACTCTATCACAAAGCTGCGCTCAATCAAGCACATGGCTGTGATTACTTAAGGTCTTTGCTGCGCTTAGCGCTGGCAGCGCGGACAGTAGAATGTTGAACGGCCCGCCTGACGAATGCTTCGCACCGGGGTGCCGCAGGTCGGGCAGGGCTCCCCGCTGCGGTCGTAAACCGCGCAGGAAAGCTGGAAACAGCCGGCGCCGCCGTCGCTGTGGACGTAGTCGCGAACACTGCTGCCGCCAGCGGCGATCGACGCTTCGAGCGTTGTGCGAATGGCTGGCGCCAGCTTTTCGTAACGTTCGCGACTGATGCGATTGGCAGCGCGCAGCGGGGAAATGCCGGCACGGAAAAGGCTCTCCGCTGCGTAGATGTTGCCAATGCCAACGACCAGATGGCTGTCCATCAGCAAGGGTTTGATCGGCCCGCTGCGT
This sequence comes from uncultured Pseudomonadota bacterium, assembly GCA_903939665.1. Classification (GTDB taxonomy): domain Bacteria; phylum Pseudomonadota; class Gammaproteobacteria; order Burkholderiales; family Rhodocyclaceae; genus CAJBIL01. Next base: position 839 of record CAJAHZ010000447.1, read on the forward strand.
CGGCGCGTTGCGGTGTAAAGCCAGCCGCCATCGAAGCCTTCGGTAAGCGGCTCGATGCCGAGCACGGCAAGCAGCGGATGCCTTTCCACGTCGTGACCGTCGTGCCAGAGTATTGCGCCAAAACGGCGCGGGTCGCGCAGGCGCAATACTGTGTGGGCAAGGACCAGGTCGAAGTGGTCGTGTTTTTGCGCCGGGCTGCCCGGCGCCACCAGCCGCAGACTGCCGGACATGCCAAGATGTACGATCAGCCAGCCGCCGCCGTGAGCACTTTCGCAGTCAAAAAGCAGATATTTTCCGCGTCGCAAAATGGCCTCGATGCGCAGGCCGGCAAGCCGCCTGGCCAACCCGGCCGGGATGTCGTGACGCAGACGGGGGGTGCGAATGACGGCGTCGATGATGCGCTGGCCCGGCAGATAAGGGAGCAAGCCCAAGCGACTAACTTCGACTTCGGGGAGTTCTGGCATTGCTGCGACCGTTAAAAGTCCATAACATGCGTGAAAACTATTATGACGCAAACCCCTCTAATGACATTAATGTCTGATTGAGGTCAGCAAGGAAAACATGAAACATATCCATCGCACCATTTTAGCTGCCGCCCTTGCTGTTGCATTCAGCGCACCGGTGTTGGCTGCCGGCGAAACCCTGGCGGCCAAACCGCGTGCGCCGGTCGTCAGCAAGCAAAAGCCAAGCGATGCGGTCGACGAAGCGCGGCCTGGCGACGAGCAGTACAAGGCGTTGAGCGGACAGGTCGTTTATCAGGTGTTGCTGGCCGAAATCGCCTTGCAGCGCGGCAATGCCGAACTGGCAAGCAAGGCTTATGCGGATCTCGCCTTGCGCACCCGTGATCCAAAGGTACTGGAGCGTACGGTCGAGGTGGCAGGTTACGCGCGGCGCTTGGATATAGCGCTTGAAGCGGCGCGTTTGTGGCTTGAAGTCGAGCCCTCCTCCTTGCGTGCGCAGCAAATTCTTACCGGCGTGCTGGTCATGTCCGACAAGCTCGACGATCTTGCGCCGCATCTCGTTCGCATGCTGGAAATCGACAAGGAGGCGCTTGGTGCGAACCTCCTCGGGCTCAACCGTATGCTGGCGCGCAACGCGGATCGTCATGCGGTGTTCCGGCTGGTCGACAAGGTCTGCGCGCCATTCTTTGGCATTGCCGAGGCGCACTACACGGTCGCCATGGCCGCCAGTTCGGCGGGCGAGCGCGTGCGCGCGCTTGCCGAAGTACGCCGGGCGCTTGAGTTGCGGCCAGACTGGGAGATGGCTGCACTGCTTGAGGCGCAGTTGCTGTCGCGCGAGTCTTCGAGCGAAGCCATTGCCGCACTGCAGCGCTTTGTCGAGCGCAATCCGGGGGCGCGAGAAGTCGAGCTTCATCTGGCCAGGGCGCTCGTTGGCGACAAGCGCTATGTCGAAGCCAAGCGACATTTCGATCAGTTGTTGCGCGAGTATCCGGACAGCCCGGAGATTGTTTATCCGGTAGCGATTCTCGCCCTGCAGCAGAACGACATGGCGATTGCCGAGGTGCAGTTAAAGCATCTGCTGACGCTCGATTTTCCGGACAAGAGCATCGTTCATTTCTATCTGGGGCAGATCGCCGACGACAGCAAACGCAGCACCGAGGCCATCGCTCACTACTCGCGGGTTGGTGCTGGCGAGCAATATTTGCCGGCGCAGGTGCGTAGTGCGCATCTCCTGGCGGGGCAAGGCAAGCTTGAAGCAGCGCGCCAGCAATTGCGCGATGCGCTGGTGAAAACACCGCAGGAGCGTGTTCAGCTGACCATCGCCGAAGCGCAGTTGTTGCGCGAGGCCAAGCAGACGCAGGAGGCTTTCAATCTGCTTGACGAAGCCTTGAGCCAACAGCCGGAGCAAGCCGATTTGCTCTATGAAACCGCCTTGCTTGCCGAAAGGCTCGGGCGGATGGAAACGCTGGAGATTTATCTGCGCAAGCTGATCGTGCTGAAGCCGGACAGCGCGCAAGCCTATAACGCATTGGGTTATTCCTACGCTGATCGTAATCTGCGCCTACCAGAAGCGCGTGATCTCATTGAAAAAGCGCTGAAACTTGCGCCGGAAGACCCTTTCATTCTCGACAGCATGGGCTGGGTGCTTTACCGGATGGGTGATTTTCCGGCTGCGCTGGTGCAGCTTGAGCGCGCCTATGCGCAGCGTCCGGATCCCGAGATCGCCGCACATCTGGGCGAAGTATTGTGGATGCTTGGCCGCAAGGACGACGCTCGCCGCATCTGGAGTGAGGCGAAGAAGAAGCATCCGGCCAATGAAGAACTGGCGGAAGCGGTCAAGAAATTCGCGCCCTGATACGAATGCGTCTGGGCGGTAATTCTTGTCTGCGCTCATTGTTTGGCGTGCTCGGTGCGCTCAGCCTGAGCGCTTGCGCGAGTTTTCTTTCGCCTGCTGCCGAGCCGCTGTTGGCGCAGCGCGACGGTCTGCAGGATTTTGCTCTCGAAGCGCGTTTCTCGCTGCGCCATGAAGAAAAAAGCTACACCGGTCATTTGAGCTGGCGTCATGCCGGCAGCCGCGATAACTTGTTGCTGGCCTCGCCGTTTGGTCAAGGCATGGCCGAGATTGCCGGCGACGCAAGCGGCGTGCGGTTAACGACCAGCGATGGCAAAACGTATACGGCGGCTGATGCGGAGACGCTGACGCATCAGGCTTTGGGCTTCCCCTTGCCCTTGAAGAACCTGGTCGACTGGGTCAGAGGCAGAAGCTCGGGCGGCGAGCCTGAGGCGCTGGATGCTTTCGGGCGACCACTTCGCGTGCGTCAGGATGGCTGGCGCATCGACTACGAATACGACAGCGATGATCCGCAAGCGTTGCCCGGGCGTCTGTTTATCGAGCGAGCAGGTCTGCTCGAATTGCGCCTGCGTATCGACGAGTGGCATGCTTTGCATGACGAGAGCGCCACGCCATGAAGGCGCTAAGCAATGAATGGGGCTGGCACAGCGTCTATCCGGCGCCCGCCAAACTCAATCTTTTTCTGCATGTCGTCGGACGGCGTGCCGATGGCTACCATTTGCTGCAAACCCTGTTTCGCCTTCTTGATCATGGCGATAGCCTGCGCTTTGCGTTGCGCGATGATGGCGTTGTCAGTCTGGCAACGCCATTGCCCGGCGTGCCTCCGGAAACCGACTTGACGGTGCGTGCCGCGCGTCTGTTGCAGGCCGAGACGGGTTGCCGGGCGGGCGTCGAAATCAGCATCGAGAAACGCTTGCCGATGGGCGGCGGGCTCGGCGGCGGCAGCTCCGATGCGGCAACGGTGCTGCTTGCGCTCAA
>CAJAHZ010000448.1 GCA_903939665.1 uncultured Pseudomonadota bacterium
CTGTCTGACGTGGTGGCGAAACTTCGGGCAATACTGGAGCCGGCACTCGTTCAAGCCGCGACATTTTCCGACGTGAGCCGCTTGGTCGAAATTGACAAGCAGGATGCTTCGTAGGCTTCGATATCGACCAGTCGATTCTAAGATACAAACCGCACCAGATTGGGTGTGATTGGGTGTCTTTTTGGTATGTTGTATAGATCGTAAATTTCCCATTCGGGTAATTGTTACAAGAGCCTGACCAAAAAGTCACAAAACATTACCGATCGGGAAATATGGCTTGCGCTGAGGAGAATTCTGGCCAATAATTTCCCGAACGGGAAACAGGAATAGCCATGACATCCATTCGATCACCTCAACAACTCGGCGATGCACTTCGCGTCGCCCGCAAGCAGATCGGGCTGACTCAGCCTCAATTGGCGCTGGCGGCAGGGGTTGGTGTGCGTTTCATCGTCGACCTTGAAGCAGGTAAGCCCACCTTGCGACTAGAGAACGTGTTGCGGGTCATTGATGCTCTGGGTGGAGAGATCCTGTTGAGCGGATTGCCATCCGTTGCTGCCGTCGATCAACGTGAGGGCCGCGATCATGGCGCATGAGTTGGAAGTCTGGCTATTCACCGACCGTGTCGGCACCTTGGCGCTGGTCGATGGCCGACTGAGTTTTTGCTATGCACCCGGCTGGGTGTCGCTGCCGAATGCCGTTGCTTTGTCCGCCTCTCTGCCCTTGCAAGCGGAGCCGTTCGACGATCGCAAGACTCGTCCCTTCTTTGCGGGGTTGCTGCCAGAGGGGCAGATGCGCCGCCTGATTGCGCAACAATTCCAGGTTTCTGGCCAGAACGACTTTGCATTACTAGACCACATCGGGGGCGAATGCGCCGGGGCAGTGACGTTCTTGGAGCCCGGGCAGGCTTTGCCTGCGCCTACCCACGGTGATGACGTTCAATGGCTGAGCGACGAGGAAGTCGTTGCCATTCTGGATGAATTGCCGCGTCGCCCCATGCTGGCAGGCAGAGACGGCTTGCGGCTCTCGTTGGCGGGTGCCCAAGACAAACTGCCGGTGGTTTTCGATGGCGACCGCCTCGGTTTGCCCCGCAATGGCACGCCCAGTTCTCACATCTTGAAGCCCCCTATCCACGCCGTTGAGGACAGTGTGGTCAACGAAGGATTCTGCATGGCACTGGCTGAAGCCGTGCAGATCAAGCCGGCGAAGTCAAAAGTTCATGCTGTATTGAATCGCCCCTTCTTGCTGGTTGAGCGCTACGACCGTGTCGCGGATCAGCAAGGGCACCGGTTGCGCCTTCATCAGGAGGATTTCTGCCAGGCACTGGGTGTTGAACCTGAAATGAAATACCAAAACGAAGGCGGGCCAGATTTTGCCCAATGCTTTGATCTGATCCGCCGTGTCACCCGCCCCAGTGCACCCCAGGTGCTGCGCTTGTACGACTATGTGATCTTCAATACGCTGATCGGCAATCATGATGCGCATGCCAAAAACTTCTCACTTCTGTACGTAGGCGAGATACCCGTCTTGGCCCCGTGCTACGACACGCTCTCGACAGCGGTGTATCCAACACTGACGCCCAAGATGGCGATGAAAATCGGCAGCAAGTACAAATTCAGTGAAATCCAGGCGCGACACTGGGATCAGTTTGCCGAAGGTGCCGGGCTTGCCAGGGCACAGGCCAAAAGGCGCATTCTGGAGTTGGCGAAGTCGCTGCCGCTGGCCGCTCGCAAACTGCAGTCCGATCCTGGACGCGGCTTTGCTGACAATCCAGTGGTTGAGCGAATCATTGCCTTGATTGAAACACGTTGTGCATTGACGGTTCGGCGGCTAACCGATCCTGCCGCCGAGGGCGAAAACACCACGGAGCAATCCTCTTGATCCTCTGGACGGATGCGGATTGTGGTTCCACCCAGTCCTTCCGCATTTTTCCGCAAAAATTTATGCTAACCCTTGTGGGTGGCGATAGCCTGTGTACAAGCAGATGGCAGCACATACAACACGTGACCAGCTATTGAGGACAATTTCGTGTGTTTCTAATGCGGTTGGGGGCGGGCTGCCGCTCCACCGCCAGAACGTTAAAGATAAGCCGCTGAACTATAGCGGCTTTTTCTTTTTCGCATGCGGTGTGTGCGACCGCCTGTCCCGCGCGGCTACGCCTTGCCTTGCCCTGCGTCGTTGATTGGAACTGTTTTGCCGACGTTCGCCGCGAAGTCTTCTACTTGCGGCGTATATAATGTGCGGCTCATTCATTCAGCGGTAAATAATCATGGAAGCGGAACAACTCAATATCATCGCCAACCGGCTCACCGATCTCGCGCAGAGAACGGCTGAGCTTCGGAGGTATCTTTGACTACGATCAGAAATTCGATCAGCTGAATGCCGTTTCGCGCGAGCTTGAAGACCCGAAGGTCTGGGATAACGCTGAGCGCGCGCAGGAACTCAGCAAGGAAAAGAAGTCGCTTGAAAACGTCGTCCTGACGCTTGATCGCGTCAGCGATGGCTTGAAGGATGCCGACGAGTTGTTCGCCATGGCGCGCGAGGAAAACGACGACGACACGCTGCACGCAGTCGAGGCCGACGTTGCTGTCATCGAGAAGGATATCTCCGGCCTCGAATTCCGCCGCATGTTCAACAATCCGGCCGACCCGCTCAACTGTTTTGTCGATGTTCAGGCCGGTGCCGGCGGCACCGAAGCGCAGGACTGGGCGTCGATGCTGCTGCGCATGTATGTGCGCTACGGCGAGCGCAAGGGCTACAGCGTCGAAGTCATGGAGGAATCGGAGGGCGACGTCGCCGGCATCAAGACGGCGACCATCAAGCTCTCCGGTGAATACGCCTTCGGCATGCTGCGCTCGGAAACCGGCATTCACCGGCTGGTGCGAAAATCACCTTTCGACTCGAATGCCCGGCGCCATACCAGCTTCTGCTCGATCTTCGTCTATCCGGAAATCGACGATTCTTTCGAGATCGATATCAACCCGGCCGATCTGCGCGTCGATACCTACCGCGCATCGGGTGCCGGTGGTCAGCACATCAACAAGACCGACTCAGCCGTGCGTATCACGCATATTCCGTCGGGCATTGTCGTGCAGTGTCAGAATGACCGTTCGCAGCATCGCAACCGTGCCGAAGCGATGGCGATGCTCAAGTCGCGCATGTACGAAGCCGAGATACGCAAGCGTCAGTCCGAACAGCAAAAACTTGAAGATTCGAAGACCGATATCGGTTGGGGCCACCAGATTCGTTCTTATGTGCTCGACCAGTCGCGTATCAAGGATCTACGCACCAACGTCGAAGTCGGCAATACGCAAAGCGTGCTCGACGGCGATCTCGATCAATTCATTGAAGCCAGCCTGAAACAGGGAGTCTGAATCATGAAGTCGGTTCTTCTTTTTCTCTTTATCGTTGCCACGAGTTTTTCGGCACAAGCTGCCACCCCACAAAGCTACGTCGGCAAGCCGCCGCAACTCCTGCTCAAATCCGCGCCCGAGTTCGCCAAGGCCTATCGTCAGGCAACCCATGAAGTCGATCTGCCGGTATGGACAAAGCGCTTGGCTGCCGGACAGCCGGCTGAAATCGTCGAGATTGGCGGCAACCAGCAGGTGCTGTCCTCGGCGTGCGGCAAGGGGGGCTGCCTCGACGAGCGCATCTACATCTTGTTTGATCCCGCAACAAAGACAGCGACCGGCTTTTTCTTCCTGCCGCCGGCCGACGATGATCCGGGCGATTCGCGCACCGCTTTCTCGCAATGGCTCGGCAAACCGGGCAAGGAAGCCTCTGATTTCCTGCTCGAACGTGCCATCAACGACGCGCGCAGCCTGAACAAACCTAACTATTGATTGCGAGACACGCCATGTCCGAACCGACACCGAACCAAGAGAGCGCCCCCGCTGCCCAGCAGGACGAAAACCACCTGATCGCTGAGCGGCGCCAGAAGCTTGCCGAGTGGCGTGCCAGCGGCGATGCCTATCCGAACGACTTCTCGCGCGAAAACACGGCGGGCAAGATCGACGAGGTATACAACGCCAAGACGCTCGAAGAACTCGCCGCGTCGCCGGTCGAGGTCAAGGTCGCTGGTCGCATCATGCTCAAGCGCGTGATGGGCAAGGCGTCGTTCGCCACGATTCAGGATCTGTCGGGCCGTATCCAGCTCTACATCAGCCGCGATAATGTCGGCGAAGAAATCTATGCCGCGTTTAAGCGCTGGGACATGGGCGATATCATCGGCGCCGTCGGCACGCTGTTCCGCACCAAGACCGGCGAGCTGACCATTCAGTGTTCGGAAATCCGCCTGCTTTCGAAGTCGCTGCGCCCGCTGCCCGAGAAATTCCACGGTCTGACCGACGTCGAGCAGAAGTACCGTATGCGCTACCTCGACCTGATCACCAACGAGCAATCGCGTTTCACCTTCGTCGCGCGCAGCCGCATGATCCAGTCGATCCGCAACTACATGATGGACCACGGCTTCCTCGAAGTCGAAACGCCGATGATGCACCCGATCCCCGGCGGCGCGTCGGCCAAGCCGTTCAAGACGCACCACAATGCGCTCGACATGGAACTCTTCCTGCGCATCGCGCCCGAGCTGTACCTCAAGCGTCTGGTTGTCGGCGGCTTCGAGAAGGTGTTCGAGGTGAACCGCAACTTCCGCAACGAAGGCATCAGTCCGCGGCACAATCCCGAGTTCACCATGATGGAGTTTTACGAGGCCTATACGGAATACCGCAAGCTGATGGACTTCACCGAAGGTCTGTTGCGCCATGCGGCACGTGATGCGCTGGGTACCGAAGTTTTCGAGTATCAGGGCCGTACGCTGGACCTTTCGAAGCCTTTTGCGCGCCTGACCATCGTCGAAGCGATCCGCAAATACCATCCCGGCTTCACCGTCGAGCAACTCACCGACGCCGCCTGGCTGAAGACCAAACTTACGGCGATGAAGGTCGAAGTGCGCGCTGGCGCCGGCCTTGGCACGCTGCAACTGCTGATGTTTGAGGAAACGGCCGAAGCCGACCTCTGGGAACCGACTTTCATCATCGACTACCCGGCTGAAGTCAGCCCACTGGCGCGCCGCAGCGACAGCAACCCGGAAGTGACCGAACGCTTCGAACTGTTCATCGTCGGTCGTGAGATCGCCAACGGCTTTTCCGAACTGAACGACCCGGAAGATCAGGCGGCACGCTTCCTCGAGCAGGCCAAGGCCAAGGACGCGGGCGACGAGGAGGCGATGTATTACGACGCCGATTTCATTCGTGCGCTTGAATACGGCCTGCCACCGACCGGTGGCTGCGGCATCGGTATCGATCGCTTGGTGATGCTGCTGACCGACTCGTCGAATATCCGCGACGTAATCCTCTTCCCGCAGATGCGCCCTGAGTGATGCCGTAAGGCATCATGAGGAAGTGCCCTTGGGGCGCGCCCTGAGTGAGCACGCAGTGCACACGGCAAAGTGCAAACCACCAAGACACCAAGTTAACATCATGCTTAGCCCAAGGGCTTTTCATCTTGGTGAAACTTTGTGCTCTTGGTGTCTTGGTGGTGAGATTTTTTTCGTTGCCTTTTAGCATGACTGGCTACTAGCGCATGAAACTCTCAAGAATCTACCAGCCACGCAATCCACTATTCTGGCTGATGGTCATGCTCAACCTGCTATCTACGGCACTCGCCTGGATTGGCCGGAGCTATGAGCTCGCCCCGCTGCCGGCAACCATCGTCGCCGCCATGGCGGTCGGCAACGCCGTGATCGGTCTTTATCTGACGATACGGCTGATACGTGACGAACCTGCCGGCGCGCAAGTAGAGGCAGACAAACACTGAGCAGTTCTGCACGGATGACTGCCCCCACCTTATGCCACAAAGGGTGGCGAAATTAGCGCCGTAGGA
>CAJAHZ010000449.1 GCA_903939665.1 uncultured Pseudomonadota bacterium
GCTTGAAGCGTTGATCGCCCATATTCACGAGCAACACCCGGACGTGCCGGTGATTCTCGATGCCAAACGCGGCGACATCGGCAGCACGGCCGAGCAGTACGCAATCGAGGCTTTCGAGCGCTACCGGGCAGACGCCATCACGGTCAATCCCTACATGGGGCGTGACTCGATCGATCCCTATCTCGCCTACCCGGACAAAGGCGTCATCCTGCTTTGCCGCACATCAAACCCCGGTGGCAGCGATCTGCAGTTTCTCGATGTCGGCGGCGTCAAACTCTATGAACGGGTAGCGCGCCTGGTGGCCGCCGAATGGAACCGCGGCGGTCAGTGCGCACTCGTCGTCGGCGCGACCTTCCCTAATGAAATAGCCCGGGTTCGCCAATTGACCGGCGACATGCCGCTGCTCGTTCCCGGCATCGGCGCGCAGGGCGGCGACATCGAGGCCACGGTGCAAGCCGGCCGAACGCCAAATGGCACAGGGCTGATGATCAATTCATCACGCGCCATCCTCTATGCAAGCAAGGATGATGACTATGCTGAAGCAGCGCGCCGCGTCGCGCAAGAAACACGCGATGCGATCAACCGTTATCGCTGACCGACCCAACACCTACCGGACAGTCGAATCCGGGCGCCTTTTACAACCACGAGCCCAACCATGCCCTCCCCGCTGATCCGCACTATTCTCCTGTCGCTCGCCGCCGCGATTCTGGTCGCCACCGGCCTGTGGTGGGCCGGGCGACCGAAGCCGATTCCCGTCGTGCTCAAGGAAATCGACCGTGGCCGCGTCGAATCATCGATTGCCAACACACGCGCCGGAACAGTCGAGGCCTGCCAGCGCACCAAGCTGTCGACCATCATGGGGGGCCGCATCGAGCTACTTGCTGTGAAGGAAGGCGAGCGTGTAAAAAAGGGCCAGTTGCTGATGAAGCTCTGGAACGACGATCAGCAGGCGCAAAGCACGCTGGCGCTGACCCAGGTGGAAACGGCGAAAAAGCGGGTCGCTGAGGCATGCACGGTGGCAGCCAATGCCGAACGCGAGGCCGAGCGGCAATCAACGCTGCGCGCCAAGGGCTTTGTTTCAAGCGCCAAGGAAGATGCCGCACGCAGCGAGGCGCAAGCCAAACGTGCCGGTTGCGATGCGGCAAAAGCCGACGTCGCACAGACCCAGGCCAAGGTCAACGCCACACGCGTCGAACAGGGCCGAACCATTCTCTACGCGCCGTTTGACGGCACGATTGCCAAGATTGTCGGCGAGGTCGGCGAATATTCAACCCCTTCACCACCCGGCGTGCCAACGCCGCCAGCCATCGACCTGATCGACGACTCCTGCCTTTACGTCAAGGCGCCGATGGACGAAGTCGACGCGCCGAAGATTCTGGCCGGACAAATCGTACGCATCAGCTTCGACGCGTTGCCGAAAAAATCCTTCCCTGGCAAAGTCCGGCGTGTCGCACCCTACGTCTCGACCGTCGAGAAACAGGCGCGTACCGTCGATATCGAAGCGACGCTCGACAACCCCGACGCGCCCGGCAAGCTGCTGGTTGGTTACAGTGCGGACATCGAAGTAATTCTCGCCATTCGCGAAAACGTCGTGCGCGTTCCCACTTCGGCTCTGCTTGAGGGTGGGCGGGTGCTGGTCGGTGGCGCCGATGGCAAGCTTGCCGAGCGCAAGATGAAGACCGGCCTGGCCAACTGGGAATACACTGAAGTCATAGAAGGGCTCGCCGCTGGCGACCGTGTTGTCACCTCGCTGGAACGCGATGGCGTCAAGGCCGGTGCCACCTTCTCAACTGAAGAAACTGCAACCCCGGCGAGCAAGTAATGAGCGGCACGCTGATCGAGCTTACTGGCATCGAGCGCGTTTTTCAGCTGGGTGACAGCGAGGTGCACGCGCTGCGCAGCCTCGATGTAAGCATCGCCGCCGGCGAATACGTCGCCGTGATGGGGCCGTCCGGCTCGGGCAAATCAACGCTGCTTAATCTGCTTGGCCTGCTCGACCGCCCCAACGCCGGCACCTACCGGCTCGAAGGAAAGGATGTCACCACCCTGACACTCGAAGAACAAGCCCGTGTACGCAGCGAACGCATCGGCTTTGTCTTCCAGAGTTTTCATCTGGTGCCGCGTTTAACCGCCGCCGAAAACATCGCGTTGCCGATGACGCTGGCCGGCGTCGCCCCGGCTTTGCGCGCCGCGCGCGTTGCACAGGCGCTCAAGGATTACGGCTTGAGCAACCGCGCCGATCACCGCCCTGACCAGCTCTCCGGTGGCCAGCGCCAGCGCGTCGCGATTGCCCGCGCAACGATCATGCAGCCGGCAATGATTCTCGCCGACGAACCAACCGGCAACCTTGATCGCGCCACCGGCGAAGAAGTCATGCGCCTGCTCGAAGAGCTCAACCAGCGCGGCGTCACCCTGATCGTCGTCACCCACGACACCACCCTCGGCGCGCGTGCGCGGCGGCAGCTGCTGATGGAAGACGGTGCGCTGCGGCAGGACAGTTCAAATGCTTAACCACCAAGGCACCAAGTGCACCAAGAGACACCAAGAAAACCAAGAAAACCAAGAAAACCA
>CAJAHZ010000450.1 GCA_903939665.1 uncultured Pseudomonadota bacterium
ACGGGCGTTGCTGCCAAAGTGCTTGAGCAGCGGCCCGCTGTGCCGCGTGTCCTCGGCGGCGACCCAATTGACGCTGCGCAACACGTCGATGGCGCGCTGCGTCATGTCACCCAGATTACCGAGCGGCGTGGGGACTACATATAATGCGGGAGATTCTTGCGTCATGGCGAATGGTGATCCGGGGCTTTCTGTGGGCGACAAAGATAACACGAGCGGCAAACAGGCCGAGGCTTTAGCCGCGCAATTCCTTGTCCGACAGGGTTTGCAGGTGCTTGAGCGGAACTTCCGCTGCCGCGGCGGCGAGATCGACCTGATCTGCCGCGAGCGTAAGGTGCTGGTTTTTGTTGAAGTCCGCCTGCGCCGCAACGCAAACTACGGCGGCGCAGCCGCCAGCATCACGCCGGGCAAGCAGGCGCGTATCATTCTGGCCGCCCGGCATTACCTGAGCGCCAACCGGGCGACCGAAAACGACTGCCGCTTCGACTGCGTGCTGCTCGACGGCCTGGACGAAAGCCGGATCGAATGGATGCGCAATGCGTTTTCCGAATTTTAGCCTGCTGCTCTGCCTGGGCCTCCTGTGCCTGCCGGCATTCGCCGAGACGGTAAAAATTCTCGTACAAAGCTCGCCGCTGGCCGGTAGCCAGTACTACGCGGTCAGCGAAGTCTGGCCGCAGATCAAGCCGGGCGACCGCCTGACGCTGACCCGTGAACCCGACAACCGACATGACCGCAACGCCATTCGCGTCGATTGGAACGGTCGCCAGCTCGGCTACGTGCCGCGCGCCGAGAACCGCGCGGTCGCTGCGGCACTCGACCGGGGCGAGAAACTTGAAGCGCGTGTCTCGAAGCTGCGCGAGGCGCATGACCCCTGGCAGCGGGTCGAGTTCGAGGTCTATCTGGTTTTGTGACGATAGCGTGATGTTAGAATCGCCGCTACTTTCACCTTCTGCGCAGCGAAAACCATGGATTTGATTACCCGCATCGGTCAGCATTTTCGCGATAGTGCCCAAGTCAAGCTGGACGCCATCGAAATGCTCGCCGCACCCATTGCCGAAGCCACCGAGGCGATGGTCGGCTGCCTGATCAACAACGGCAAGATTCTCGCCTGCGGCAACGGCGGTTCGGCCGGCGACGCCCAGCATTTTGCCGCCGAACTGGTTGGCCGCTTCGAGGCCGAACGCCAGGAACTGGCGGCGATTGCGCTGACCACCGACACTTCGATCATCACCGCGATCGCCAACGATTACAGCTACAAGGTCATTTTCGCCAAGCAGATCCGCGCGCTTGGCCAGCCGGGCGACGTGCTGCTGGCCATTTCGACCTCGGGCAATTCGGCCAACGTGATTGAGGCGATTCGTGCCGCGCACGACAACGATCTGCGCGTCGTCGCCCTCACCGGCAAAGGCGGCGGCGAAATCGGCGAGATGCTGCGCGACGGCGATGTTCACATTTGCGTACCGGCAGAACGCACGGCGCGCATTCAGGAAACACACCTTTTGACCATCCACTGCCTGTGCGATGGCATTGATTGCCTGCTTTTGGGCGTTGAGGAATAACCATGATGAAAAAACGCATGATGACCAGCCTGCTGCTCGGCGCCACGCTCCTGCCCACGCTGCAGGGCTGTGTCCCGGTGGTTGCCGCCGGCGTCACCACCGGCGTGCTGGCCACTTTTGACCGCCGTTCGCTTGGCACGCAAACCGAAGACGAAACAATCGAATGGAAAGCCAGTGCCCGCGTCAGCGAAAAACTAGGCGAACGGGTGCATGTCAATTATGCGAGCTACAACCGCAAGGTTCTGCTCACTGGCGAAGTGCCGACAGCCGAGATCAAGGCCGAAGTCGAGCACATCGTCACCGGCGCTCCCAACGTCCAGGGCATTTACAACGAACTCGCCGTCACCGGCATCACCGCCTTCTCTGCACGCAGCAACGATGCGTACATCACCTCGAAGGTCAAGGGCCGCTTCATCGACGCCAACCGCTTCAATGTCGTGCACGTCAAGGTGGTCACCGAAGCCGGCGCCGTTTATCTGATGGGTTTCGTCACCCAGCGCGAAGCGGACGCGGCGATCGAGCTGGCCCGCACCACGTCGGGGGTCAAGAAGGTGATCAACGTGATGGAAATCATCACCGATGCGAAAGCCCGGGAACTCGACATCCAGATGACGGACAAGAGCAAGCCAGCCCAGCCGGCTGCGGCAAAGGATTGAGCGGCAGCATGGCGCTTTCAGGGCTGGCCTTTGAAAACAAGATCGTCGCGCCGGGACAACTCGCCGAACGTCTTGACGGCCTGGCCCGCCCGCTGGTTTTTACCAACGGCTGCTTCGACATCCTGCATCGCGGCCATGTCACACTGCTCGCGCAGGCCCGGGCATTGGGCGCGTCAATGATCGTTGCGCTCAATTCCGATGCGTCGGTCAAACGGCTGGGAAAAGGCGACGACCGCCCGGTGAATACGCTGGCCGACCGCCTGGCGGTGATGGCTTCACTCGAATGCGTCGCACTGGTCACCTGGTTTGACGAAGACACGCCATTGGCACGCATCCTTGAGTGCCATCCGGACATTCTGGTCAAGGGCGGTGACTGGCCGGTCGACAAGATCGTCGGCAACCGCGAAGTGAGCGGCTGGGGCGGACGCGTCGTCTCCATTCCGTTCATTCACGAAAAATCGACAACGGCCCTGCTCGACAAGATTCGCCGCCTGTAAGCCGAACGCAGCAAATCAACTCAAAGAACGACCTGCGTCCCGAGTTCGACCACCCGATTGGTCGGAATCTTGAAAAAGCTGGTCGCACTGCCGGCGTTGCGGAACATCGCGATGAACAGTATTTCGCGCCACAAGGCCATGTCCGAGTTGAGTTTCGGAATCAAGGTCTCACGGCCAAGGAAAAACGAGGTTTCCATCATCTCGAACTTGAGCCCCTGATCGGCGCACAAGGCCAGCGCAGCCGGAATATCCGGGTCGTCCTTGAAACCATACTGGACGATGACAGTATAAAAATCGGCCTTCAGCTTGCGCACTTCGACACGGTCGATCTCCGGCACATACGGGACATCAAACATCTGCACTGAAACGACGATCACACGGTCATGCAACACCTTGTTGTGCATCAGATTGTGCAACAAGGCATGCGGCACGCCGGTCGGGTTTGAATTCATGAACACGGCGGTGCCGGCAACGCGCGTCGGCATCGAAACCAGCAAGGCGTCGATAAACAGCTCAAGCTCGATCCCCTCGCCACTCAAGCGTTCCGCGAGCAACTGACGGCCGCGCTTCCAGGTGGTCATCAGCGTAAACACCAGCGCCCCGGCAACCAGCGGAAACCAGCCGCCATCAGGGATCTTCAGCAGGTTGGCGAAGAGAAAGGTCAACTCGACGACGAGAAAACACAAAAAAAGCGCGATCGCCCGATTCCATCCCCAGCCCCACACCTTGGCAGCGACGACCGTGGCGAGCAGCGAGGTAATCACCATATCGCCCGTGACCGCGATGCCGTAAGCTGCGGCCAGATTATTCGTCGACTTGAAGCCGAGCACGAGAATCACCACGGCAGCAAACAATCCCCAGTTGACCTCCGGCAGATAAATCTGCCCCTGCGCCTTCTCGGAGGTGTACTGCACCTCGAAGCGGGGCACGAAACCAAGCTGCATGGCCTGACGCGTCACCGAAAAAGCACCGGAAATCACGGCCTGCGAAGCAATGACGGTCGCCACCGTGGACAAGCCGACGAGGGGATAAAGCGCCCAGTCCGGCGCCAGATGATAGAAGGGGTTTTGTATGGCCTCGGGATCAGCCAGCAACAGCGCGCCCTGACCAAAATAGTTGAGGATCAGCGCCGGCAGGACGAAGCTGAACCAGGCCAGCTGGATCGGCTTGCGGCCAAAATGGCCCATGTCGGCATACAAGGCTTCCGCCCCCGTAACCGAGAGCACCACGGCGCCCATGGCGACGATCGCAATGGCGCGGTTTTCGAAAAGAAAATTGACGCCGTAAGCCGGATTGAGCGCCACCAGCACGCCCGGGTGGGCCAGCAGGTTGTAAAGCCCAAGCACTGCCAACGTCGAGAACCAGAGCATCATCAAGGGCCCGAACAGCGAACCGATCGAAGAGGTTCCTTTGCGCTGCCCCATAAACAAGAAGAACAGCACCAGCAGCGTGAGCGGAATGATGAAGGGCTTCAAGGCAGGCGTCGCCACCTCCAGCCCTTCGACTGCCGAGAGCACCGAAATCGCCGGCGTAACGATGCCGTCGCCATAGAACATCCCGGCGCCAAGAATACCGACCAGCATGATCATTTTCTCGCGCCCCGGGTTGCCCTTGGCGTCGTGCAAGGCCAGCGCAATGAGCGCCATGATGCCGCCCTCGCCCCGGTTATCAGCACGCATGATGAAGATCACGTATTTAACCGAAACGATGACAATCAGGGACCAGAGGATCAGCGACAGAATGCCCAGCACATTTTCCGGCGTCAGCGGAATCGGATGATTGCCGGCAAACACTTCCTTCATCGTGTACAGGGGGCTGGTGCCGATATCGCCATAAACCACGCCGAGTGCGGCGAGCGACAAGGCGGCCAGGCGTGAATTGTTTTGTTCAGATGAATCGTGCATCTTCCACTCCGCATATCCCGGACATCAATGCCAGGCTCAGTCCAAAGGCCAGCAGGCCTCCAATCAACCGGTCAGCGCCATTTTCAGGGACTTCACTTCCTCTTCCGATTCGGCCAGCAAGGCGGCGATGGCATCGGCGTCAAACAAACCGGTCAACGCCGAAGCATCAGGCGTTTCGGCGAACTCGGGATCACGCCAGGGACTCTGGGTGTTGGCCAGCTTGTTGGCGACAAAAAGCACATCCGCCAGATTTTTCATGACGGAAACCGGACGCTCGACTTCATGCTCCTGCACCGCAACCAGAACCTCTTCGGCCAGCCCCATGGCCGCCAACAAGGCATGCCCGATGCTGTCGTGCCATTGCACCAGCAACTCATGCAGTTCCGCCTTGTCGTCGATCAACTCCGGGAAGTTGGCGGCCCGCGAAAGCAGGTAGAAGACACCAATATCGTGCACCAGGCCGACAAACATCGCCTCATCCGGATTGACGCGCGTCAGATCCTTGGCCAGCACGCGGCACAGCGCGGCAACATGAATCGTGTGTTCCCACAGGCGCTGCGACAAGCGCTCGAAAGGCGCCATTTTTTTTGAGCTCAGCAACTGCTCCATCGCCACGGCAAACGAGACGCTGCGCACCGCTTCCATGCCGATGCGACTGATCGCGCTTTTGACATCGGCGATCGCCCGCCCCGATGGATTCATTGCAACCGAATTGGATATCCGGATGATTTTCGTGCTCATCAACGGATCAACGCCAACCAGCGTCGCCAACTCGGCGACCGTCAAAGTCGGCTTCTTGAGCGCAGTGCGCAACTGGAAGGTGATATCAAGGAATGTTGGAAACGACACCACCTCGCCGGAAAGATCGCGGGCGACATCCTCAAGAATGCGAAAACTGAGCGGGCTGACCATGATTGACGAATCTCGCAAACAAAATGCGGCGCTGCAACAAACGCGGATTTTGCCTGAAAATCGTCGACTGCGGTAATGCAGGTATATGGCATATCGCAAAGAATAAAAAGCGGCCAAAGAAACAACTCGTTACAAGATTTACCGAATCTCGCTGGAACGCAAATGGAGACGAGCGTCAAATGACTTCCGTCGACACCGTGAACCG
This sequence comes from uncultured Pseudomonadota bacterium, assembly GCA_903939665.1. GTDB lineage: Bacteria > Pseudomonadota > Gammaproteobacteria > Burkholderiales > Rhodocyclaceae > CAJBIL01. The sequence continues at coordinate 5,731 of CAJAHZ010000450.1, forward strand.
AAACAGCCACTTTCTGGAGATCATCATGAAAACCACTCGCATCGCACTTACCGTTGCCGCTACCGTTACGGGACTTTTTTCCACCGCTGCCTTCGCCCAGAGCGTCGCCTCCGAGGTCGAACGCAACATCAACCAGCAGCAGCGCATCGAACAGGGCCTGCAATCCGGCCAGCTGACGACCCGCGAAGCCTCAGGCCTGGAACGCAAAGAGTCACGCGTCGAACGCATGGAGGCGAATGCCATGAAGGACGGAAAACTGAGCGACGCCGAAAAGAACCGGATCAACCAGGCGCAAAACAAGGTCAGTCAGGACATCTATCGAGAAAAGCACGATGCCCAGCGCGGCGACCCGAACTCGGCTTCCTCGCAGCGCATGCAGGGTGACGTTCAGCGCAACATCAACCAGCAGCAGCGCATCGAACAGGGCGTCAAGTCCGGGCAACTGACGCCACGCGAAGCAGGTCGCCTGGAACAGGGGCAGTCGCGCGCCAACCAGATGCAAGCACGCGCCGGGGCCAATGGGCAGATCAGCCGCGGCGAGCAAAGAAATATTCAGATGTCCGAAAATCGTCATAGCGGACAAATTAATCGGGAGAAGCACGACGGGCAGCAAGGACAGACCAATGCCAGCGGCAACGCGCAAAACGGCAATTCCAGAAATTCCGGCAATCACAACGGCGGACAGCAACAGAATCGCGGTGGGCAAGGCGGTGGCGCCCAGCGCGGTGGCAACGG
>CAJAHZ010000451.1 GCA_903939665.1 uncultured Pseudomonadota bacterium
ATTTCGTGAATAGGGTTGTCGCTCATTGGCTCGCGAATATAGCGTCAGATTCGGCAAAGGACTGAAAACGGCTTACGCCTCGCCAACTGGCCGCTTGACTGCGCCTACTCGGCAAGCAAGGCGGAAAGCTCACGCTCAAGCAGTTCCTCGCTCCCCAGATTGAGTTCAACGAGGCGTCGCAGGTGCGTGACGCTATCAAGATCGATGCTGTGACAGGACAGACCGGCGTAGCGCCCTTCGACGTGAGTCACCCGGGTTTCCATGCTGATCTGATCGCCCATTTCGTCGAGGCGCACGCGCAGGGTGCACGGCGTTTCGTCCTGTAGATGAATGTCGGCAGGCAGGCGCACCAGCGCGCCCTTCAGGGAGAGATCCAGAACAACGACATCGACATTCCGGTCGGTCAAAACCAACTGCGCCGGTGCATGGAAGGCGATACGGGAATAGTGGCGGCGTTCATCGGTCACGACAGGCTCCTTAAAGATGGCTATTTGCCTCGAATATTACCCCAAAGCAGCTTGTGCAGCTGCACCTGGAAGCGCACGGGCAAACGATCGGCAAGAATCCAGTCGGCCAGCGTTTTTGCCTCAAGATCTCCCTGCACGGGAGAAAAGAGCAGTGGGCAGAGCGCATCGAGGCGGCGTTCGCGTATGACATCGCGCGCCCATTCATAATCGGCTCTGTCCTTGAGAACGAACTTGAGTTCGTCAGCCGCCGTCAGCAGGGACAGATTCTCCCAGCGATTCTTGTCAAACTCGCCCGAACCCGGTGCCTTGAGGTCGACAATGCGCGCAACGCGCGCATCGACTCCGGCGATATCCAGCGCGCCGGAAGTTTCCAGCGAAACCTCATAACCGGCATCACAAAGCGCCGTCAGCAACGGCAAGCAGGATTTTTGCGCCAGCGGCTCGCCGCCGGTAACGCACACCCGGCGCGTGCCGTACTGCGCAAGCTCGGCGAGAACTTCCGCCAAGGCCATGTTGCTGCCGCCGGAGAAAGCATATTCCGTATCGCACCAGACGCAACGCAGCGGACAGCCGGTGAGCCGAATAAAAACCGTCGGCAGACCGGCGCGGGAGGTCTCGCCCTGCAGGGAAAAAAAGATCTCGCTGATTTTCAGCGAGATCGTCTGCGCTCGGCCCGTCACCCGATTACTTCTTTTTCAGGCGTTGCTTGGCCGTAGCAGCCGCCGTGCTGTCCGGGTATTTGACGAGCACCGTCTCAAGCGTGCTCTTGGCGCCCTTGGCATCACCGAGTTCCTGCTGACAGGTGGCAATGTTGATCAACGAATCCGGCGCCTTGGCATGGCCCGGCCACTTCGCGAGAACCACCTTTTGCGCGTCGATCGATCTCTTGCAGTCATGCAGAGCATAGTGCGCATTGCCCAGCCAGTATTGCGCGCTGGGTGCGAGCGCGCTGTCCGGATAGTTCTTGCCGAAAGCCTCAAATGCGCCCGCCGCTTCCTTGAGCTTGTTGCTCTTGAAGTAGTTGAGCGCCGCCTCGTAGTCGTGCGCCTCGGCAGACGGGTCGGCCACAGGCTTATTGGGCGCCTTGGCTTCGTCGGACGGCTTGGCTTCGACGACTGGCGGCGACTCGAATTTGCGCAGACGACCGTCAAGGTCGATGTAAAAATCCTGCTGCCGCTTTTTTGACGAATCCAGTTCGTAGGTCAGCGTTTCAACCTGCCCGCGCAAACGCGCATTCTCTTCGCGCAGCACCTGAATCTGATTGACCAGATCGAATTGCGCCTTCGCCAGCGTATCGAGACGCTCGTTGGTCTTGATCGTCAGGTTGTTGATCTGGCGCCGTGCTTCGTCATCATCAAACACCCCGGCCCGCGCCTGCTGCACACCCAAAGTGGCGAGCAGCAGGGCCAGCGCGGAGAAACGGCAAACGCGACGCAAGCGGCACGCCGGCATTTAGAACTCGCCGCTGTAAAGCATGTCGCCGCGACGATTTTCAGCGAACGCGGCTTCACTCTGGCCTTCGTTCTTCGGCTTCTCTTCGCCAAGGCTGACCGATTCGACTTGATCTTCGCGGGCACCCAGCAGAACCAGCATCTTCTTCAGTGCATCGGCACGCTTCTGACCGAGGGCCAGGTTGTACTCGCGGCTGCCGCGTTCGTCGGTATTGCCCTGAATCAGCATCTTGAACTGGCGGTTTTCGGCGAGGAACTTGGCATGCGCCGTCACCAGATCCTTGTACTCGGCCTTCACTTCGAACTTGTCATAATCGAAATAAACGCTGCGCTTGGAAAGGATGCTCTTCGGGTTGGTCAGCACATCGGGCAAGTTGCTGCCGGCAACGCCGCCGGCTTTGACGGTGGCAACGCTCGGGCCGCCACGCGTTTCAACCGTCGCCGGATCCTGTTCCGGGCCGGTTTGCGTCGAACCGCAACCGGCAACCAATGCGGCAAAAGTAATTGAAAAAGCTACGGCGAGGTACGGATGTTTCATGGTGTTTCTCCTGCTTTCAAATTTAAATGCTGAATACTTAATACTGAATAAGCGCTTACTTGGTAAAAGGGCCCCATGCCGGTTCGCGAACATCGCCGGCAGGAATGGAAAGCCGCTGCTTGATGCGCCCGTCGATCGACACGGCGGAAAGGACGCCGCGCCCCCCCATCTCGGTGGCGATCAGGATCATGCGGCCATTCGGCGCAAAAGAGGGCGATTCGTCCTTGTGCGAATCGGTGAGCACCTGCACCTGCTTGCTCGCCAGATCCATCACCGCGAGGCGGAAGGCGCCATCGCGCCGGCTGATGAAGGCCATCGACTTGCCGTCCGGCGACAGGCGCGGCGTGACGTTGTAGCTGCCCTCGAAGCTGACGCGCTGCGCGTCGCCGCCGTTGACGCCAATCCGGTAAATCTGCGGGCTGCCGCCGCGATCCGAGGTGAAGTAAATGAATTGTCCGTCCGGCGAAAAATTCGGCTCGGTATCGATGCCGGACGAACTGGCCAGGCGCCGTACGCCGGAACCATCGGCATAGACAATGAAGATCTGCGAGCCGCCGTCCTTGGAAAGCACCACAGCCAGCCTTTGCCCGTCAGACGACCAGGCCGGCGCCGAGTTCGAGCCCTTGAAATTGGCCACCACAACGCGCTTGCCGGTCGCCAGCGAGTGCACAAAGATCATCGGCTTCTTGTTTTCGAACGAAACATAAGCCAGACGACCGCCATCAGGCGACCAGGAGGGCGAGATGATCGGTTCTTTTGAAATCAGTGCGGCCTGGGCGTTTTGTCCATCCGCATCGGCAATGTGCAACTCATAGCGAGAAGCGCTGCCCCTCACGACATAGGCGATGCGCGTCGAAAAAATACCCGGCTCGCCGATCAGTTTCTCGTAGATCACGTCGGCAATACGGTGGCCGGCGGCGCGCAGCATCGGCGTTGAAGTAACAAACGCGGAACCGCCGAGCACGCCCTGCTTATTCACGTCGTACAGACGAAAACGCGCTTCCTGCTTGCCGTCGCCGCCCGAACTGATACTGCCGGCGGCCAGCGCATCGGCGCCCTTCGCTTTCCAGTCGCCATAAACCGGGCTGGATGCTTCGGTCAGCGCGCTACCGCTGGCGTCGATCATCTTGAACAAGCCACTGCGCTCCAGGTCGCCGCGCACGACTGAGGTCAAGGCCCGCGAAACGCCGGGTTCGCCGCCAAAATCGGCAATCGCCAGCGGAATCCGGTTAGCGCCGGCACCCGTGATTTCGATGGTCAGTTCGGCACGCGCCACCGGTTGGAACAGCATGAGCGCACCGCAGGCGATCAGGCTCAGGCTGCGCAATTTGAGCATGGGTCTAAACATTGGGGCAGAGGCGTCCATCAAGGAATCCGCGATTATATCGCCTCGGCGTGCGAAGGGATTGTAACGAAACGTAATTTTGCCG
>CAJAHZ010000452.1 GCA_903939665.1 uncultured Pseudomonadota bacterium
GGCGGTTTTTGGCGGAGGCTGTTTCTGGTGCACGGAGGCGTTGTTTGTTCGGGTGCCCGGTGTTTTGCGCGTGCTCAGCGGCTACGCCGGCGGGCATACGGTCGATCCTGATTACGATCAGGTTTGCAGCGGACTGAGTGGGCATGCCGAGGTGGTCCAGATCAGTTTCGATCCGTCGGTTGTCGGTTATGCTGATCTGCTCGCCGTGCATCTGGGGTCGCATGACCCGACGACGCTGAATCGTCAGGGCGCCGATTGTGGCACGCAGTACCGCAGCGTGGTGCTGACGATCGGAGAGGCGCAGGAAGTGCTGGCCCGCGACGTGCTCGCCGCCATGGCGCAGGCGTTCGACGCGCCGATCGTGACGGAGGTCCGGTCGCTTGAGGCGTTTTATCCGGCGGAAGCGCATCATCAGGACTACTACCGGCAAAACGCCGAGGGCCGCTATTGCCAACTCGTGATCGAGCCAAAGCTGAAGAAGTTGCAGGCCACGCTGGCGGGTGTCCGCTAATCGGGCGGTCAGCGCCGCTTTGCGAACACCTCAAACTCACCTACTGGCAGCGGCCGGCTGAACAGATAACCCTGGTAGGCGTGGCAGCCCTGACGCGCCAGGAAATCTCGCTGCGCCTCGATTTCAACGCCTTCAGCGATGACCGCCAGCCCCAGGCTCTCGCCCAGGGCGATGACCATTTTTGCGATGGCGGCATCGTTGGGGTCGATGAGGATGTCTCGGACGAACCCTTGGTCGATTTTCAGTTGGTCCAGGGGCAGTCGCTTCAGATAGGACAAGGACGAATATCCCGTGCCAAAATCATCGAGCGAAAAACCCACGCCCTTCGCTTTCAATGACATCATCTTGGCGATGATGTCTTCCAGGTCATCCACCAGCAGGCTCTCGGTGAGTTCCAGCTTGAGTCGTTGCGGATTCGCTCCTGTCTGTTCAAGCACCGCCAGAACCTGACTGACGAAATCGCTTTGATGAAACTGATTGGCGCTGACATTCACTGCGACCGTCAGGTGAGCCATCTCCGGTTGATCCGCCCAAACCGCTAGCTGAGCACAGGCAGTTTCCAGCACCCAGTGGCCCAAAGGCAGTATCAAGCCGGTTTCCTCGGCCAAAGAGATGAAGTCGGTCGGCGGCACTACGCCGCGATCCGGATGCTGCCAGCGCACCAGAACTTCGGCACCCGTCAGGCGGCCTGCACCAACCACCTGGGGCTGGTAATGAAGAAAAAACTGATTTTTTTGAACAGCTTCGCGTAAATCTGCTTCAAGTTCCGCACGCGTCGCGACCGCAGCCTGCATTGCCGGGTCAAAGAAACGCAGGGTGTTGCGGCCCGCTGCCTTGGCTTGGTACATGGCCAGGTCGGCACGCTTCAGCAGTTCTTCAATACTTTCCCGATGGCCAAAGAAAAGCGTGATGCCGATGCTGGGGGTGCTGTAGTGTGAGTGGCTCGCCAGTTGATAGGACTGGTTGAGTCCGGCAAGTATTTTTTCGCCGATGGTTTCGCATTGGGTGGCAGACTCCTGCATGTTTTTGCTCAGATCTTCGAGCATTACCACGAACTCATCACCGCCAAGGCGCGCCACCGTGTCGCCCTCCCGTACGCAGGCAGTCAGCCGCTGCCCGACCTGTTGCAACAGCAGGTCGCCGATGTCGTGGCCCAGCGTGTCGTTGAGGTTTTTAAAGTTGTCGAGATCGATAAACAGCAGGGCGCCATACATTTCATTGCGGGCGCTGGATGCCAGCGCCTGATGCAGCCGGTCGAGCAGGAGCCGTCGGTTGGGCAAACGGGTCAGCGGGTCATAGAAGGCCAGATTGTGGATTTCCTCTTCAGCCTCCTTTCTTGAGGTAATGTCAGTCAGCGTGGCCACGTAGTTGCTGAGGGTGCCGGCGTCGTCCTTCACCGCGGTAATCGTCAGCCACTCCGGATACACTTCGCCACATTTGCGCCGGTTCCAGACTTCCCCTTGCCACATGCCTGTGCGCTGGATGCTGTCCGTCATCGAGGCGAAGAAAGCGGCATCATGGTGACCTGAGTTGAGGAGATTGGGTGTCTGGCCGACGGCCTCTTCTGCGGAGTAGCCGGTGATTTCGGAAAAGGCTTGATTTACGCGAATGATCACCCGGGCGGCATCGGTAATGAACATGCCCTCCTGTGATTCGAATGCCGTCGCGGCGATGCGAAGCGCCTCCTCGGCCTGTTGCCGTTCGGTGACGTCCATGTGGTAACTGGCGACCACGGCCTTGCCGCTGCGCACCAGTGGAAAGCTGATGCTTGCATACGTCCGCCCATTGATGGTGACATTGTTTTTCAGCGACTCACTCATTGAAAGAACGGTTCTGTCAGCGGCGATCATCGCCTCGGCGACACCCGGCGGGAAAAGTTCTGTCATGGTCTTGCCGGTCATTTCCGAAGCCGTCATGCCGACGATCTCCCGGAAATTCTCGCTGCTCATCAGCACCCGGCTTTCGCTGCCTGCAACTTCCTTGATGAATACATGGACGGGGGAATGAAGCATGAACAGGGAGAACATCTCGTTGGTCTTTTGTAGTGCATCGACGGCATTTTTTCGGGCAATTTCCTCCTGTCGCCGACGCGCGATATTCGACAGCAACACGATGATGATCACGACCTGCACGCTAAAGAGAACTGCGCCAAACCAAAGATAGTATTTGTAGCGCGTATAGAAGGTGTCGGGGCGTCCCGACACGACCGATCTGACCGGAAGCTGTGATTCGTCGATACCGAATTTCCGTAGTCCGGAATAGTCGAATGTGTATTCGGTGGGGCTTTCGATGACGGCGAGTGAGCCAGCGCTTTCACCGCGCAGAATTTTTCCGACCAGTGCGGAAGCATTTTCTCCCTGCAAACGACCGCTCAAGAGCTTGCCGCCAACGGCGCCGGGGGCCATATAAAAATCCCAGACGGTGTAGACCGGTCGGTTCGAGGCGCCGACGATGAACTCCATGCTTTCGCGTGCGGTGAAGGTTCGGCCTGCCTGATCGCGAAAAAAAGAGAGGGCAAGAACAATCGTGTCGTCTTTCAACTCCTTGAGGCGGGTTGTCAGTCGAGGCGCGGTCAGATTGTTCAATTCAACGAATTCGATAGCAGAAAATTTTTCGGCCACCTTTCTGGCCAGGCCGAGATTTATCCGCCCGGTTTCCGTTGCATCGGTGATCAGCGCGATTTTCCTGGTGCCGGGATGCAGCTTCAGGGCGACGGAGATTGTCGAAAAAATATCCAGATCTTCCCGGACCCCGGTGTAGCCACTGCCTGCATCAAGACGGTATTTGAAGAAATCATTTATTCCACAGAACACCACCGGCACGCCGGGAAAGAGTCTGTCCCGGTGCAGGAGCAAGAAGTCGAGAGCGTTGTTGTCCGAAGCGACGATGACGTCGAATTTGACGTTCTGATAAAGCTGTTTGTAGAGTGTTGCCAGGTGCGGGAACATGGTGTCGGCGGTTTGCCGTTTGGTATTCATGTACTCCACGTACAGCTCGGCTTTTGGATACGGGCCGGACAGGGCGCGGGAGAAGCCTTCCTGAATCATGTCCGTCCAGAGATAGCCTTGATGGTAGGAATGGAGGATCAGGACTTTCTGGCCGCTTGCGGCGTCAGCGGCAGCGTTGGGGCTGCAGATCGCCAGCCAAAGAAAGGCAGCGATCGGCACAAGTCGATTCAGCTGTCTCCGAAAATCAGGTAGTGCCCCCGTTTTCAGTGCGCATGAAAGCAGGGTGCGAAAACCATTCGTCATCATGCCCCCGTGTGAAAACTCGCTCGCACAAATTCCCAACTGAATCTCCTGGCCGCAGCAGAATGATATTCTGAGCCACAACTTCTGCAGTATAGAGGGTACTGAAGTGTCATAGGACAAAGCTTTGGTTGCGCTTTCGAATTCAACCGAGGCAAACGAAGTGCTCACTTACTGTGTGCCGGGCTGCCCTGCGCGATGTCGCCGGAGTTGCAGGCGGCCACCCGAATGCGTGGCGCGCAGTGCGAAATCAAAACGATTTACCCGCGCACACAGTTCGAGGTCGCTCACTGGCAAGTTGGGGTTGGTGCCGGCGAGGAAACGCCGACCGAAGTCTGAATTGAGCACGCGCGCGACAAATGGCGCCGGGTCCGGGTCTTCGCCGTGCAACAGCGCTTCCAGATAATCGGCGCAGGCGACATCTTCATCACCATCGCGATCAACCCATTCGCCGGTGATGACAAAACACACCTCATCCGCTTGCGATTCGAGTAGTGCGCTGGCTGTGGCGCGGGCCATCACCAGGCTGCCGGCGAACAGCGCGCGGGCGTGGGAAAATCGGGCGAGACCGCGTACCCCGGCAGCGGTGCTCTGAATCAGCGGGCGGCCAGCGAGCTTGGCTGCGTGCAGTGCGGTTGGTGAATTGCCGAAATCAAACCCCGGCACCGGGTCGCCACCGGCAACCGCGCCGGTCGTCACCGCGTCGGGGATGGCCTGCCGCAGGCGATGCGCTTCGGCGATCGTTTCCACCGGGTAGATGACACTGGCGCCGGCGCCAAATGCATAGGCCGCCGTTGAGAACGAGCGCAGCACGTCGATCACCACCACGGCGTCGTGCGGGTCGGGTGCCAGATCAAGACGGTTGAGAAAGAGGCGGCGGGTATGCATGTTGGCCTCAGTATCCTTGAGCTCTGGATGTCGGTCAAACGGGCAAGGGCCGCAGATGCTCCGACATGCAGCCCGCTGTTTTTTTGTGTCGTCACAAATCGATACACAGGCTTACACAACTGCTGACATCCCTTTGAATCCTCGCTGCGTTATTCCCTCCAAGGCGCTGCAATTTCGCAGCACCGAAAAATGCAGATAGATACTACCCAAGGAGATTCAAAATGCTTAAGACCGTGATCGCTCTTGTTGTTGCCGCTGGTTTTTCTTCCACTTCCTTCGCCCAGACGGGTGCTCCGGCTCCGGTCGCTGCGCCAGCGGCCAAGGCCGCCGTTGCGGCACCCGCTGCGGCTGAGAAGAAGGCTGAAGCCCCCAAGGCTGCGGAACCCATGAAGGCCGAAGCGGCCAAGACCGAAACCACGAAGCCGGAAGCCAAGCCTGCCA
>CAJAHZ010000453.1 GCA_903939665.1 uncultured Pseudomonadota bacterium
CCGGGCGTGCTTGCCGTGGCACCGGATGCCACTGCTTTTGAAAAGATCATGCCGGTTGCCGTTGCGCTCAATGCCGACGGGCAGCCGACGCCGGCGTTGCTCAAGAAGCTCGAGGCCAAGGGGATTCCGCTTGCCGAGATCGCCCGCTTCGAGAAACGCATGGACGGCAAGACCGAGACTTTCCACTATCAGGCGGCGGTCAAGGGCGCGAAACTCGACGATGTGCTGGCGGGCATCGTTGCCGACGCGCTGAAAAAACTGCCGATCCCCAAGTTGATGCGTTGGGGCGATACCGACCATCAGTTCGTTCGTCCCGTTCATGGTCTTGTCATGCTGCATGGCGAACGGCTGGTGCCGGGCGAACTGTTTGGTCTGTCCAGCCGCAACGTGACGCGCGGCCACCGCTTCATGTCGACCGGCGAAATCGCCATCGCCAATGCCGACAGTTACGCGGCAACACTCAAGGCGCAAGGCAAGGCCATTGTCAGCTTTGCCGAGCGCCGTGAATCAATCGCGCAGCAACTCGACGCCAAGGCAAAAGAACTCGGGGCGACGATCAACCGTGCCGACGGCCTGCTCGATGAAGTCACTGCGCTGGTCGAATGGCCGGTCGTCTATGTTGGCGAGTTCGAGGTCGAGTACCTCGAAGTGCCGCAGGAATGCCTGATTCTGACCATGCAGCAGAACCAGAAGTATTTCCCGCTGCTCGACGCTGCCGGCAAGCTGATCAACAAGTTCCTGATCGTCTCCAACATGCAAGTGGACGATCCGAAGCACATTGTTTCCGGCAATGCCCGCGTCGTGCGCCCGCGCCTGTCGGATGCCCGTTTCTTCTTCAACCAGGACCGCAAGGCGACGCTCGCCTCGCGTCTGGAGAAACTCGGCAACGTCGTTTATCACAACAAGATCGGCTCGGTCCTGCAGCGCGTTGAGCGCCTTGAGTCGCTGGCGCAGAAAATCGCTGTGCGTCTCGGCGCCAATGCTTCGCTGGCGGCGCGCGCGGCGCGTCTGGCCAAGGCCGATCTGGTGACCGACATGGTTGGCGAATTCCCCGAATTGCAGGGCATCATGGGGCGCTACTACGCGCTGCACGATGGCGAGGATGCGGCTGTCGCTGATGCGGTACAGAGTCATTATCAGCCGCGGTTTGCCGGCGATGCGCTGCCAGCGGGCAACATCGCTTGCGCTGCCGCGCTGGCCGACAAGCTTGATGCGCTCACCGGTTTCTTCGGTATCGGCCAGATTCCAACCGGCGACAAGGACCCGTTCGGTCTGCGCCGCGCGGCACTTGGCGTGCTGCGCATCCTGATGGAATCGCCGCTGCCGCTCGATCTCGCGCAATTGATTGCCGATGCGCAAGCCGGTTTTGCTACCGGCGTGCTGACGCAGCCAGTGAGTGATCCGTTGCTCGACTTCATGCTTGATCGTCTGCGTGGCTTGCTGAAAGACGCCGGTCACGCGCAGGATGCGATCGAAGCGGTGCTCACACAGCGCCCGACGCGCATCGATTGCGTGCCGGCCAAACTCGCTGCCGTGCGCGACTTTCAGCGTCTGCCTGAAGCACTGGCGCTGGCCGCAGCCAACAAGCGGATCGGCAATATTCTCAAGAAAGCGGAAGGCGTGCTGCCCGAACCCGATGTGGCGCTACTGCACGAGCCAGCGGAAAAAGCATTATTTGAGCGCGTTGTGCTGATCGCCCCGCTGGTCAGATCGCACGTCGCCAATGAGGATTACGCCGATGCGTTGAAGGCGCTGGCTGCCGTGCGTGTCGAGGTTGATCAATTCTTCGATGCGGTGATGGTCAACGTCGATGAACCGCTCCTGCGTGCCAATCGGCTTGGCCTGCTCAAGGCGTTGTTCGAGCAGTTGAACGCGGTCGCCGACATTTCCCGTCTGGCAGTGTGAGCGCATGAAACTCGTAATCCTCGATCGCGATGGCGTCATCAACTTTGACTCGGCGCAGTTCATCAAGTCTACGGCGGAGTGGAAGCCGATTCCCGGCAGTCTTGAAGCAATCGCCAAGCTTAATCAGGCGGGTTATCGTGTCGTGGTCGCAACCAATCAGTCGGGCATCGGTCGCGGACTGTTTGACATGGATGCGTTGAACGCCATTCACGGCAAGATGCATCGCGCTGCGCAGGCGGTTGGTGCGCGTATCGACGCGGTGTTTTATTGCCCGCATACGGCGGACTCAGGCTGCGATTGCCGCAAGCCAAAGCCCGGCATGTTCGAGCGCATTGCCCGTTGTTACAACGTTGACCTAGCCGGAACGCCGTCAGTTGGCGACTCGCTGCGTGATCTGCAGGCGGCGGTAGCCGTTGGCGGCAAGCCGCTGCTGGTGCTTACCGGGAAGGGCGAAAAAACGCGCGATGAAAACAATCTGCCGGAAGGTACGCTGATCTTTCCGGATCTGGCCGCTGCCGTCGATCATCTGCTCGCCTCATGATGACGCTTGTTCGCTCCGTGCTGTTCCTGATTCTTGTCAGCCTGTTGACGATTCCGTTCGGTATCCTCGTTTCGCTGGCGATGATTTTCCCGATGCCAACACGCTACGCAATTATCGCGGCCTGGCGTGTTGGCTTCATGGCGCTCAGTCAATACGTGCTCGGCATCCACTATCAGGTCATCGGTCGCGAAAACATGCCGCTGGAGCCGTCGGTCATTCTTTCCAAGCACCAATCGGCTTGGGAGACGGTTGGCTTGCAGGAGGTTTTTCCACCGCTGGTTTTCGTGCTGAAAAAATCATTGCTCGCTATCCCGTTTTTTGGCTGGGGTCTGGCCGCCATGAAAATGATTTCAATCGATCGTCAGGGCGGCAAGGACGCGCTCAGGCAGGTCGTTGATCAGGGTCGCGATCGCCTGGGCGCCGGTTTCTGGGTGGTGATTTTCCCCGAGGGGACACGGGTTGCCCCCGGCCAGAAGCGCCGCTACAAGTCGGGTGGGGTCCATCTGGCCGTGCAGACGGGCACCAAGGTCGTTCCGGTGGCGCACGATGCCGGCGAAGTCTGGGGCAAGAACGCGTTTTTGAAGTCGCCCGGGCTGATCACCGTCAGCATCGGCCCGGCAGTCGATCCGGCAGGCAAGACCGAGGCTGAAATCAACATGCTGGTCGAAGCGTGGATCGAGGCGGAAATGCGCCGTCTTTCGCCGCATCGTTATGCTGACGTTTGCGATGCCGTGGCAGTCTGAACTGCTGTTCTCCGGTGAAAAGCCGTTAGCGGCTGGCGAAACGCCGCGCAGCATCGCGCTTGGCGACCGCATCGTCCCTTACGTTTTGCGTCGTGCCCGGCGGCGCACCATCGGCCTTTCGATTGACCATCGCGGCCTGCGTGTCGGCGCGCCGAGCCGCTCTTCCTTGCGTGAGGTTGAGTCGCTGATTCTTCGCCACGGCGAGTGGGTGGTGCAAAAACTTGACGAGTGGCGCAGCCGTCGTCGCCCGGACTTGTTGCGGATTGTCGAAGGCGTCCAACTGCCGATGCTGGGAGGTCAGCTTTGCATTCGTCTGGCGCTCGGCGCCAACCGGGGCGTGTGGAGTGCGCAAGAGGTGCCAACGCTGACGTTGTGCCTGCGTACGCCGGATGACGCCGGGCGCGTGCTGGAGAAACTGCTGCGCGAAAGGGCGCGCGAACTGTTTGTAGAAAGACTCGCGCACTACGCTGCGCTGCTCGGCGTCGCGCTGCCGTGCTTGTCGCTCTCGGCGGCCCGTACGCGCTGGGGCAGTTGCAGCTCGAAAACGGGCATTCGCCTCAACTGGCGCCTGATCCATTTTCCTTTGACCGTGATTGATTACGTTGTTGCGCATGAACTCGCGCACCTGCGCGAGATGAATCACAGCCCCCGTTTCTGGTCCGTTGTCGAGCACCTTTATCCCGATTACCGGGCCGCGCGCGACGAACTCAAATTGCTCGCCACCCGCTGTCCCCACTGGTAAGGAATCCTGATGAGAATTTTGCATACGATGTTTCGTGTTGGCGATCTCGATCGCTCACTGGCCTTTTATACCGAGGTGCTCGGCATGCGTGAGTTGCGCCGGCAGGACTTCCCTGATGGTCGATTTACGCTGGCTTTTGTCGGTTATGGCAGTGAGCAGGAAGGTGCGGTGCTGGAGCTGACGCACAACTGGGACACGCCAGCCTACGAGATGGGCAACGCCTTTGGTCATATCGCGCTTGAAGTCGACGATGCTTACGATGCCTGCGCCCAGATCAAGGCCCGCAGCGGCAAGGTTGTACGCGAGGCGGGGCCGATGAAGCATGGCACGACGGTGATTGCTTTCGTCGAAGATCCTGACGGTTACAAAATCGAATTGATCCAGAAGAAGGTCGCCTGAGTCGATGGCTTTTCCCTCGTTTTTCTCCGAAGTGCCGGCGATCATTCTGCGTGATCGGCTGGCTGAATTTCTCGGCGCGGCAGACGGCGGCTTGATCGAATATCACTATGCGGATGTCGTTAAACTCGCCGGCCATTCCTGCCCGACGGTTGCCGGCGCTTATCTGATGACCAGTCGCGTGCTCAATGCGTTGTATGGCGACGACATGCCGGAACGCGGCGATATCCGGGTAGATTTTTGCGAATCGCAAGAGATTGGCGTAGTCGGTGTCACCGCCAGCGTCATCAGCATGCTGACGGGAGCCGCAGGAATTGGTGGCTTCAAGGGCATCGCCGGAAATTTCTCGCGCCGCAATCTGCTGTGCTTTGATACGGAGTTGTCCGGCGAGGTCTGTTTCACACGGCAGGATACGGGCGACAGCCTGAGCGCCGAGTTGCAACTTGCCCACATCCTGCCCGACCCGCGCATGGGGCCGTTACTGCAGAGGCTTCTCGCCGGTGAGCGTGATAGCGTGGTGGCAGAAGTGTTCGCGACGCTCTGGCAGGATCGCGTCCGGCAAATTCTGGTTGACCACTTTGACGACCCGCAAACCGTGCGCTTGAGTCGCTGACTATGTGTGTATCGATTGACGTTGTTTGCTCGCAGGGGTTAGAGGAGCGAAAATGAATAGTCCCATTTGGAACGAAAGCTTCAGTGTCGGGCATCCGGTTTTGGATGGCCAGCACAAAGAGTTGCTGGCGCTATGCCAACAGGCTGCCGATTGCGTGGAGGATGTCAGTCTTGAAGGTGCTGAGCATTTCCACATGCTCCTGAATGACCTGGCTGTCTATGCCAAAAAACATTTCCGGACAGAGGAAAAGATACTCAGTCAGCACAGCTATCCGTTGCTCAATGAACAGAAGACAGAGCACGAGGAATACGAGGTCTGGTTAAGTGAGACCCTTCTGGCCGCAATGGATGGCAACTCCGACAAGGCCGATGTCCACCAATTCCTGTCGGCATGGTGGGTCCGCCATATTCTTGAATCGGACATGCGCTACAGAGAGTTTTTGAGCGGAATCAACAGAAAATATTGATGTGCAACGCTTAGGTTATTTTATGGTGGTGTACGGTTCGCAACGGGTTTACGCACCGAGCAGCCTGCGCGCCAGCACTGACTGCATATCGCGCCGGCCATCGGCAACCAGATAAATAACGACCTGATTGCCAATTACGCGGTAAATCACACGGTACGGTTTGAACGATGTCTGGCGGTACTCTCTGATACCCAGCGCGATCAGTTCTTTTGGATAACTGCCACGCTCCGGAAGCCGCGACAGGCTCTCCACGGCCTCCAGCAACTGGTCCAGCACGCAGTCGGCGTTGGCAACGCAGTCGAATTCTGCGATGTAGTCGTGAATGGCTTCCAGGTCCTGCTCGGCACCTGCCGTGAGCATGACTTTGAATCTGGCCGGCGTGCTTGCCATCAGGCCGCTGCTCGCTTTGCACGCAGGCGGGTAAGCACCTCAGCCACCGGCTTGACCTTGCCTGCCGCCACGTCCTGATTGCCCAGTGCAAGAATTTTCAGCAACGCCAGAGTTTCCTGCGTCTCCTCGAACGACGCCACATCCTGCAGGACCGCCTTGGCTTCACCGTTCTGCGTGATGACCAAGGGCTCACGCCGCTCGGCGAGATGTCTCAGGACCTCGGCAGCGTTGGCCTTGAGGTAGCTGATCGGTTTGACTTGAGATGAGTAGCGCATGGTCATGCCTTCGTGTTGGGTAAGGACTGAATGTAGTCTTTTTATGGTCTTACGGCAAGGCGCGCGAAGTTGCATCATCACTGTCGCCGACATGCCCTTGGCGTCGATTGCGTGGCCAGCCAAGGTAAATCGTAGCAGCCAGTACATGCCGGGCGTGCTGTTGCACAACGTCGGCAAATGTCACTAATTACCGATATCTTGGAGCGTGTTTGACCACCCCAACTCACGCCGAGATTCATGTGAGGCTATCC
>CAJAHZ010000454.1 GCA_903939665.1 uncultured Pseudomonadota bacterium
CCTGATGGAAGCCGCTCACAACCGTGGGCTGAAGGTCATTGAAGGCGACGTACTGGTCAACAATCCAAACATGCTCAAACTGATGAAAGCCCTCGGCTTTGAGATATTCGAGCACGACGAGGACGAGGACCTGCAGCGCGTCGTCAAGCAGTTGTAGCTTTTTCGTCGGGTAGCAGAAGGCATTTTTCTGATGCGCGAGGCACGAGATTGTGCGCCGTAACATGCCGATGGCTTGTGAATTGTCGCGTTACTTCAGGTCCGAGTTCGACCAACAACGGCCGCTCGGGATTTTCTCCAAACCGGCCGTTGATCCTGTACAACTACCTGAAAGCCGCCGTTGGATTGGTGGCACTCGTTACTTTGGCATTGTAGGTCGGCTACGCAGCGGGGAGCGCAATATGATGTCGGCAAACTAACAGATGTCACCGGCTGGAGGGGATGTCGCGCCACATCCTACGCTCAGGAGCGAGGAATATCTACCGTTCAAAAGGCTGGCCGGATGCAGACTCCGCCATTCAACAAAACGAAGCCGAGACCATGGGCGGGCGCAAGGCGTGCCATGCGAATGAGCCGCAACCTTCAGGTTTCTCGCACCTGACCGTGACCCCGGGGGCTACACTGACGGCTAACGCAAGCTTGACACTTGGCTGACATCCACACGCTGATGAGAACTGACCAGCAATCCGTGCAGCAAAAACGCCGCGAGGCCGATTCGCCTTCCGTCGGCAATCTGAACCGTAGCGCCGGCATTCTGGCGTCCTTGTTGCTCGTCTATGCGGTGGCAATTTCCTGGTATTCCTGGACAATTCAGATGGCACAGTCAGTCAATGAGTTGACCACCATTGCGACCCTGGAAGCCAGAGCAATCGACAGCTACTTCGGGCATCTGGAAAGCGACCTGAAGGACCTTGGCGAAAACCTGGCGAGGAAGGATGAGCGCATTGATCTCGAACAAGCCTATGTGCAAGTCAGAAGGTTCAAGGAACTTCATCCCGAGCTGTTCAACGTCGCACTCATCAACGCGGATGGAGACGTGCTGCTGACAGCGAAGAACCCGCCCGGCATCACGCGTGTATCACTCGCCAAGGAAAGCTCTTTCACCAATTTCATCGAAGAACTGAAACAGGAAAACCCTTCTGGAATCGGGCAACCCCTGGTCGACGTTTTAAGCAAGGAGGTGATTATCCCTGTCCGCCATGCCATCAAGGATCACCAGGGCAATTTGCGTTATATCATCAGCGCCAACCTGCCCCATGAGCACCTGCGCTCGTTCTGGATGGACGCCCCCGTCATGACGAGGGCAGCAATCGGGCTTATACGCGACAACGGCTTCCTGTTGAGTCGCTACCCTGTTCCTGCCGATCAGCCCCCGGATCAAATCTATGGAAAGCCAAGAACAGGGGCGTTGATAAATTACCTCCAGCAACAGGGCTTCCCCGCGAACGGGTCTGTGCAAGGACCAAGCAGTCTGGATGGCCCGGACTTCCTGACCACATTTCAACGTTTGCCAAATTCCTCCGTGACCCTGTTTGTCTCCATACCCATGTCGGAGATACGTCGGCTATGGCTAAAAACCTTCACCGGAACCTGTTTTGCGCTGTTGTTCCTGCTGGTCGGCGGGTTTGCCGCCTACCGCCATGCCTTGCGCCGCCAGTATGCGGAAAATCTGGAGCAGCAGCGGCTGGATGAGACGCGGCGCGAAGCTGATCAACGCTTTCGCGCCATTCTCAACTCCGTTGCCTCGCAAGTCGCCGTGCTCGATCGTGATGGCGTCATCGTGGCGGTCAATGACGCCTGGCAGCGCTTCGCGCTGGAAAACGGTGTCCCACCAGGCAAACCGCCGAAAAACACCGAGCCCGGGAGCAGCTATCTGGACATCTGCCAGGCAAGCCAGGGCGACTCAGCGGAAGGCGCCGCCGAAGCGCGCAACGGCATTCTGGCGGTGCTGGAAGAGCGCTTGCCGGCTTTTGTCCTGGAATATTCCTGTCACTCCCCCGCCGAGGAACGCTGGTTCACCCTGTCCGTGACACCGCTGGTGATGGCGAGTCGTGGTGTAGTCATTGTTCATAACAACATCACCGAACGGAAGAAGTTCGAGCTTGCACTGGCATCTTCCCAGGAAAGCTTGCGCACAGTATTTTCCGCCATGGCGGAAGGCTTTGTCTTGCAAGGCAATAATGGCAAAGTCCTCGATGCCAATCCGGCGGCCGAGGAAATACTCGGCATGACGCGGGACGAGATTCTCGGGCGAGCGTCCGCCGATCCCCGCTGGCGGACTGTCTTTGAGGACGGTACGCCCTTTCCCGGCCACCAGTATCCGGCGAGGGTCACGCTGCGGACGGGCCGGCCGCTGCGCAATCAGCTCATGGGCATCCATGCGCCCGAACGTGGCTTGCGCTGGATCAGCATCAATTCGACGCCGATTTTTACCCGTGGTAGCGAGACGCCGGAGGCCGCGATTTCGACCTTCATTGACATCACGGCGCGCCATGAAGCACTCGCCGCATTGCACGAGAACGAGGAACGATTCCGCCAGGCATTCGCCCAGTCGCCGATCGGCATGCTGCTGTGCCAGCTCGACGGCCATGTATTCAAGGCCAACGCAGCCTTTTGCCGGATGTCCGGTTACGAAGATGACCAAATCATCGGCTATCGTCTTGGCGATCTGGCGCCGCACGCGTCTACTGCCGATGAAGAGATCGCGCTGTTTGCAAGAATTGCGTCCGGGGAGATTGGCGATTTTTCTGTTCAGCAGGAGCAGGTGCGCAAGGATGGCCATGTCTATGTCGTACAGAGCTCCGTATCGCTGGTGCGCAGCAGTTCTAACGCCCCGCTTTATTGCCTTGCCTACGTGGAAGACCTGACTGAGCGCCAGCGGCACCAGTTTGAGGCACTGGCCAAACAAGCGTTGAAAGTGCAGGAGGAAGAACGAACCCGTCTCTCGCGGGAGCTTCATGATGATGTCGGCCAATCTTTGACCGCACTCAAGTTGACGCTTCGGCGTGTGCAGCAAAACTGCAGCCACGGGCAGGCTACCGAGTGCCTGCGGCAAGCCAACGCGGCAACCGAGCACCTGATGGCCGATGTGCGCGCCATCGCCTACCGTCTGCGCCCCGCCCAGCTTGACGATCTGGGCTTGATGTCGTCGCTGCGCTGGCACTTGGACAAGGTCGCCAGGCCGGCCGGACTGGAAGTGGTTTTAGGCGGCAATCTGGGCAATGAGCGTTTGCCCGAAGCGCTTGAGCTGTGCTGCTTCAGGGTAGTTCAGGAAGCGCTGACCAACGTCCTGAAACATGCCCGCGCGAGCCAGCTGCAAGTCGGCCTGAACCGGGTGGATGTGAGGATCTTGCTGACCCTGCGAGACAACGGCGTCGGCTTCGATGTGACCCGGCATTACCTCGTGCCGGACAATTCGCGCTCGCTGGGATTGATCGGCATGCGTGAACGCGTGGCCGCAGCGGGAGGTCGCCTTGAAGTCAAATCGTCGCCCGGGCAGGGCGCCGAAATCCGTGCCTGGTTTCTTTTGCCATGAGCCAAGCCATGCCAACAAGAGTCGTGCTGGTCGATGACCATCACCTTGTTCGCGCCGGGATAGGTGCCTTGTTGCGTGAGTTGCCGGATGTCGACGTCGTCGGCGAAGGGGCCGATGGCGAAGCAGCAATCCGTTTGGTACGGGAACTGGCTCCGGATGTGCTTTTCCTGGATCTGGTCATGCCCGGGATGTCCGGGCTTGTTGCGCTGGAACGGATCATCGGGCAGCAACCCGACGTGAAAACCATCATTCTGTCGATGCACAGCAGTGAAGAGCACGTGGTTCGCGCAATGCAGCTGGGCGCCGCCGGCTATCTGCTGAAAGATGTTGCGCCCGATGAGCTGCAGCAGGCGCTGGACGCCGTAATGAACGGCGACACATGGTTGTCCTCGGCAATCTCCAGGACGGCCATCGCCGAGTACGTCGGCCGAACCGCACATGAATCGCCGCTCGACACCCTGACTGCGCGTCAGCATCAAGTGCTAAGACTGCTCGCCGAAGGACACAGCACCAAGGATATTGCTGTTCAACTCGAACTCAGCGTGAAGACGATAGAAACCTTTAG
>CAJAHZ010000455.1 GCA_903939665.1 uncultured Pseudomonadota bacterium
CCCTGCCCGCGGCACTACCCGAGGGGCCGCTGCCACCCTCCATCGCACACCTGATCGGCCTGCTTGAGGCCGGCGACGGCGATTGCGATGTGGCGATTACCCACTGCCTGGACGAACTTGCGGAATCGGACTGGGCACCGCGTTTGCAGCAGGCGCTGATGCATGCGCAGAACTTTGACTTTCATGCCGCCCGCAAGCTACTCTGTGTCGAAACACGAGCGCCGGTTCGAGGAGACTAAATCGTGGAAAAAATAATCCTGCTGGTCGACGATGATCCCGCCGTGCTCGGCGTGCTCAAGGAATGTCTGCGTCCGCATTACCACATCCGCATCGCAACCACCGGCGGCAAGGCGCTTGAACTGGCGCGCATGCTGCCGCTGCCTGACCTGATCCTGCTCGATGTGCGGCTGCCCGACATGGCGGGCTATGATGTCTGCGCTTCGCTCAAACAGGATGAGCAAACGGCGACGATTCCCGTGATTTTCCTGTCCAGCCACTCCGACGTCGTGAACATCACGCATGGCCTTGAACTGGGCGCCGTCGATTATGTCAGCAAGCCGGTCGCCCCGCCGATCCTGTTTGCCCGCGTACAAACGCATCTGCGGCTGCGCGACCAGAGCGTGCACCTTGAACATCTGGTCAGGGAGCGAACACAGGATCTTCAGGCAAAGACAGCGGAGTTGCTGCTCAGTCAGGAGCTGACCATCGTCGCCCTCGGCTCGCTGGCCGAAACGCGCGACAACGAAACCGGCAACCACATCCAGCGCACGCGCGCTTACGTCGAGGTAATGGCCGGACGGCTCGCCATTCTGCCGCGCTACCGGGATACCGTTAGCGCAGCCGAATGGGAAATGATCTGGCGCTCTGCCCCCTTGCACGATCTTGGCAAGGTGGGGATACCCGATCACATCCTGCTCAAGCCGGGCAAGCTAACCGTCGAGGAATTCGAGGTCATGAAACGTCATCCGGTGATCGGTCGCGATGCGCTGCGCGCTGCGGAACTTCGCGCCCACACGGCTGAAGGATCGATTCTCCGCGTCGCCAGCGAGATCGCCTATTCACACCACGAACGCTGGGATGGAACAGGTTACCCGGAAGGCACGAGCGGCGAGGATATCCCGCTCTCAGCGCGCCTGATGGCGCTCGCCGACGTTTATGATGCCCTGATATGCAAGCGCGTCTACAAGGCCGCGATGCCGCACAGCGTCGCGGTCGACATCATCCGCGAGGGGCGCGAAAAACATTTTGATCCGCAAATTGTCGATTGCTTCCTGCAAGACGTCGAGCAGTTTCAACACATCGCGTCGCGCTTCAGCGACGACCATCCCGATTCCGAGGAAGCATGAAATGAGTGAAGCATTCAAGGTTTTTGTCGTCGATGACGATCCATTTGTTCTTGACGTCATCCGCGGCATTCTCGAACCCGACTGCGCAGTGGAAATTTTTGGCAGCGTGGACGCCTGCCTGCCCCGGCTGGAGGTAAAAAAGCCCGACATGTTCCTGCTCGACGTGCGCATGCCGGGAACCGATGGCTACACGTTTTGCCGCCGGATCAAGGATGACCATAGCCTCAGCCATATCCCGGTAACTTTTGTATCGAGCCACGACACGATTGACGCGCGCTTGCGCGGCTATGACGCAGGCGGCGAGGATTTCGTCGTCAAGCCCTTCCAGCCGGAAGAAATACGACGCAAGGTCCACGTCGCGCAGCAAATCGCGCAGAGCAAACGCTCCCTGCAGATGCAGGCAGAGGATGCCGAGATGCTCTCATCGCTGGTGATGGCCAGCATGGACGAGTACGCGATCCTCGTGCAGTTCATGCGCAAACTGATCACCCTCGACACGGATGCCGAGATTGCTGCCGGAATGCTCGATCTGATTCACCGCTACAAACTCGAAGGCGTCGCGCAGACGAGAATCTCCCAGCGCGTGCACACGCTCAGTGCGCAAGGAAGCAATCTGCCGCTGGAAACCTCGGTGGTCGATCACGTGCGCAGCATGGGCAGGATTTTCGAATTTCGCAGCCGGAGCGTGCACAACTTCGAGCGATTGACGCTGATGATCAACAACATGCCGCTGAACGACCCGGAGTTCTGCGGTCGCTTGCGTGACCATCTGTGCATCGCCGTCGAGTGCGCTGATTCCCGCCTTAAAGCGGTGGAAACCGAAGAAAGCAGCCACCGGAACCAGAGCGGCATCCGGGAGGCGATCGAGCGCATCGGCGCGTCGACCAGCAGCGCGCGCGAGGCCTACCTGCGTGACCGGACGGCAAGCGCCGAACTCGTGATGCAGCTTGAACTCGATTTCTCGAAGGTATTCGCCCACATGGAAATGTCCGACAAGGACGAACGGGCGCTGACCACGCTGGTCGGCAACTTCACCGAGAATCTGCTCAAACTCCTCGACAGCAGCGAGGCGACGCATCAGGCCATGGAAGATCTCGGCCGGCGCCTGGCGCAGTTAAACCGAGCATAGGCCGCAGGCCCCCTTGTGGGATACCCTGCGCGATTCAAGAGATCCGGATTCGCCAGATGTGATTCGCCGTGACCACGGTTGCCTTTTTCAAAGTTGTCTGGCAACCTTACAACTTTGCCAACCCCAACTTTTCTTAGTTTCTCGCCGACCAAAATGAAGAAAATCAAGAGCCTGCTGGTTGCCAACCGCAGCGAAATCGCCATCCGCGTACTGCGCGCTGCCTCAGAAATGGGCATTCGCACGGTCGCCATCTTCTCCAACGAGGACCGTTTCGCGCTGCACCGCTTCAAGGCCGACGAGTCTTATCTGGTCGGCGCGGGGAAAAAGCCGATTCAGGCCTACCTCGATATCGACGACATCATCCGCATTGCAAAAGAAGCCGACGTCGACGCGATTCACCCCGGCTACGGTTTTCTCTCGGAGAACCCGGATTTCGCTGATGCCTGCGTCAAGGCCGGTATCGCCTTCATCGGCCCGAAGGGCGATGTGATGCGCACGCTCGGCAACAAGGTGGCGGCGCGTGCGGTGGCCGTCAAGGCCGGCGTGCCGGTGGTGCCGGCGACTGGCGCCCTGCCCGACGACATCGCCGGCGCGAAGAAGATGGCTTTGGAGGTCGGCTACCCGCTGATGCTCAAGGCGAGTTGGGGCGGCGGTGGGCGCGGCATGCGCGTCATCGAAACCGAGGACGATCTGGCACCGATGATGGATGTTGCCAAGCGCGAGGCGCTGGCGGCTTTTGGCAACGACGAGGTCTATCTCGAAAAACTGGTACGCCGCGCACGCCACGTTGAGGTGCAGGTGCTCGGTGATATGCACGGCAACCTCGTGCATCTGTTCGAACGCGACTGCTCGGTGCAGCGCCGCAACCAGAAGGTGGTCGAACGCGCGCCAGCACCGTACATGGACGAAATGACGCGTCAGGAACTGTGCGCCTCGGCCTTGCGGCTGGCGCGCGAATCGGGCTACAGCCACGCCGGCACCGTTGAATATCTCTACGATGTCGATACCGGCAAGTACTATTTCATCGAAGTCAATCCGCGCATTCAGGTTGAACACACGGTGACCGAGCAGGTCACCGGCGTCGATATCGTCAAGGCACAGATCCGCGTTACTGAAGGCGCGCGCGTCGGCGACGAGGATTCGTTCATTCCGCAGCAAAAGGACATTGCGCTGCGCGGCCATGCCCTGCAATGCCGCGTAACGACCGAAGATCCGGAAAACAACTTCACGCCGGATTACGGCAAGATCGCCGTCTATCGTAGCGCCGCCGGTTTCGGCATCCGCCTCGACGCCGGCACGGCCTACGCCGGTGCGGTGATCACACCCTACTACGACTCGCTGCTGGTCAAGGTCACCGCCTGGGGACACACCCCTGATGAGGCTGCAGCCCGCATGGATAGGGCTTTGCGTGAATTCCGCGTGCGCGGCCTGTCGACCAATCTGCAGTTCCTCGAAAACGTCATCGCGCACCCGCTGTTCCGCTCGGGCGAATGCACGACGCGCTTCATCGACACGACGCCCGAGCTTTACCACTTCCAGAAGCGCCGCGACCGCGCAACCCGCCTCTTGAAATTCCTCGGCGAAGTAGCGATCAACGGCAACCCCGAGATGAAAGGCCGCACACTGCCCAACCTGCCGCTGGCGCAGCCGATCAAGCCGGTCTGCGACCTGACCGCACCGATCCCCAAGGGAACGCGCGACCTGCTCAAGGAACTCGGCGCCGACAAATTCTCACAGTGGATGAAGGCGCAACCGCAGGTGCTGCTCACCGATACGACGATGCGCGATGCGCACCAGTCGCTGTTCGCCACGCGCATGCGCTCACGCGACATGATCGAAGTGGCGCCGCATTACGCCCGCATGCTGCCGCAGCTCTTCTCGATGGAATGCTGGGGTGGCGCAACCTTCGACGTGGCGCTGCGCTTCCTCAAGGAAGACCCGTGGGAGCGCCTCACCCGCCTGCGCGAAGCGACGCCGAACATTCTCTTCCAGATGCTGCTGCGCGCTTCCAACGCGGTCGGCTACACCAATTATTCCGACAACGTCGTCCGCTACTTCGTGCAACAGGCAGCAAAGAACGGCGTCGATGTGTTCCGTGTTTTCGACTCGCTCAACTGGGTCGACAACATGCGCGTCGCGATGGACGCGGTAATCGAAACCGGCGCGCTGTGCGAAGGCACGCTGTGCTACACCGGCGACCTGTTCGATCCAAAGCGTTCGAAATACGACCTCAAGTACTACGTCGGCCTGGCCAAACAACTCGAAAAGGCCGGCGCGCACATCCTCGGCATCAAGGACATGGCCGGTGTCTGCAAGCCGCGTGCCGCGCATGAACTGGTGCGCGTACTCAAGCAGGAAGTCGGTCTGCCGATCCACTTCCACACGCACGACACGAGCGGCATTTCAGCGGCCTCAGTACTCGCTGCGATTGACGCCGGCTGCGATGCCGTCGACGGCGCGCTCGACGCAATGAGCGGCCTCACCTCGCAGCCCAACCTTGGCTCGATTGCCGCCGCGCTGCAGGGATCGGCGCGCGACCCCGGCGTTGATCTCGCCGCCATGCAGGCGCTGTCGCACTACTGGGAAGGCGTGCGGCGCAGTTACGTGCCGTTCGAAGCCGACATCCGCGCCGGCACGTCGGACGTGTACAACCACGAAATGCCCGGCGGCCAATACACCAACCTGCGCGAACAGGCCCGCGCCATGGGCCTCGAACACCGCTGGCCGGAAGTCTCGAAGGCCTATGCCGATGTCAACGTGCTGTTCGGCGACATCGTCAAGGTGACGCCGACGTCCAAGGTGGTCGGCGACATGGCGCTGTTCATGGTCGCCAACGATCTCAAGCCTGCCGATGTGAGCAACCCGGAACGCGAAATCGCCTTCCCGGAATCGGTCATCTCGCTGTTCAAGGGCGAACTCGGCTTCCCGCCCGACGGCTTTCCGAAGGCGCTCGAAACGAAGGTGCTGCGCGGCGAAAAGCCGATGCAGGGCCGCGCCGGCGACCACCTGCCGGAAGTCGACCTCGAAGCCAAGCGAAAGGAGGCCGAACACGCCGTCGGCCGCCACATTACCGACACCGACCTCGCCTCCTACCTGATGTACCCGAAGGTGTTCAAGGACTACGCCGAGCATCGCCGCGAGTTCAGCGACGTCTCCCTGCTGCCGACCTCGCCGTTTTTCTACGGCCTGCTCGACCGTGAGGAAATCTCGGTCGATATCGACAAGGGCAAGACGCTGGTGCTGCGCCAGACGGGCCGCTCCGACACGGTTGATGAAGAAGGCAAGATCAAGGTCTTCTTCGAACTCAACGGCCAGCCGCGCACCGTTCGCGTGCCGAAAGCCGGCCTCGGCGCCGGTCGCAGCAAACCGA
>CAJAHZ010000456.1 GCA_903939665.1 uncultured Pseudomonadota bacterium
CGCCCCACCCCCTCCTACCGCTCAAGAACCCATGGCTAAACGCGACTTTTACGACATTCTCGGCGTCAATCGCGACGCATCCGACGAAGAAATCAAGAAGGCCTACCGCAAGCTGGCCATGAAGCATCATCCGGACCGCAATCCGGACAATCCAAAATCGGAAGAACACTTCAAGGAAGCCAAGGAAGCCTACGAAATACTGTCGGACGGGCAGAAACGTGCCGCCTACGATCAATACGGCCACGCTGGCGTTGACCCGCAAGCCGGCATGGGCGGCGGCTTTGGCGGTGGCGCCGGGGCTGGCGGTTTCTCCGATGCCTTTGGCGGTATTTTTGACGAGATTTTTGGTGGTGGCGGCGGCGGTCGGGGTGGACGTTCCAACATCTATCGTGGTGCCGACCTGCGCTACAACCTGGAGATCACGCTCGAACAAGCCGCATTCGGCACGGAAACCAAAATCCGCATCCCGACCATGGAGGTCTGCGAGCCTTGCAAAGGCAGCGGCGCCAAGTCCGGTACGCAGCCAAAGACCTGCCCGACCTGCCAGGGCAGCGGTCAGGTCCGCCTGCAGCAGGGCTTTTTCTCGATCCAGCAGACCTGCCCGAAATGCCACGGCACCGGCCGCTTTATTGCCGAACCCTGCGGCTCGTGCCACGGTGCCGGTCGCAACAAGCAGCACAAGACGCTGGCCGTGAAGATTCCGGCGGGCGTTGATGAAGGTGATCGCATCCGGCTGTCCGGCGAAGGCGAACACGGCATCAACGGTGGCCCGTCTGGCGACCTATACGTACAGATTCACCTGAAGGCGCACGCCGTATTCCAGCGCGAACAAAACGATCTGCATTGCGAAATGCCGATCAGTTTCACTACGGCTGCCCTGGGCGGTGACATAGAAATTCCGACGCTCGATGCGGTCGCCAAGATAAAGATCCCGCCCGAAACCCAGTCGGGAAAAACTTTCCGCTTGCGCGGCAAAGGCATCAAGGGAGTGCGCAGCCACACGCATGGTGACCTGCTCTGTCACGTTGTCGTCGAAACGCCCGTTCATCTCACAGAACGGCAGCGGGAACTGCTGCGCGAACTGGAGGAGTCCAGCCAGGAAAACGCCGGCCGCCACAATCCGCGCGCCAAGTCATGGATGGATCGCGTACGCGACTTCTTTGCCGCCAGCTAAACCGCCGCTGAAAAACCAGAAAAGCCGGTCGTTACTGAGATAACGACCGGCTTTTTTCGTTAACGACCGGCCAGGGCGGCAATATAAGCATTTCTTGTAAGATAGGCGTCAGTTTGAGCGTTCATTGTCGCGAAGTATCGGGACAATCACTCGTCCACCAACCTGGCAGAACACAAAATGAAGGGATTAGCATGAGATTTTTCCAAAAGACTCTGCTGTTATGTCTTATCGGCTGGATCGGCTGTGCCGCTGCAACGGAAGTCGGCGTCACCGACACCAGCATCACGATCGGCATGACCTCACCGCTTTCCGGCCCGAACGGCGCGTACGGAACGGACATGAAGGAAGTCATCAGCGCCTACTTCAAGCAGATCAATGATGCCGGCGGCATCAACGGGCGCAAGCTGGAGCTGGTGGCCATGGACGACGGCTACGAGACCGATCGCGCAGTCGCCAACACCAAGACGCTAATCAACGACAAGAAGGTCTTTGCGATGATTGCCTCTTATGGATCAAGCCCGACAACCGCAGCGATGAACGATGCCTTCGGCCCGGCAAAAGTGCCATTGATCGGCACCATCTCCGGTGCCGATTCAATTCGTCAGTCGCCGAAAGACAACCCGAACAACCGTTACATGTTCAACGTCCGCGCCAGCTACGCGAACGAAACCGAGGCCATCGTCAACCAGCTGGTCGGCCTCGGTATAAAGAATATCGCCGTCTTTTACCAGAACGACGGGTTCGGCAAATCCGGCCTTGATGGCGTTATCACTGCATTGAAGAAGCACAACCAGGCGCCGTCTGCAGTGGCTACGGTCGAACGCAATTCCCTCGATGTCAGTCAGGCGGTGCAAACAATTTCCAAGTCCAACGCGCAAGCGGTAGTGATGGTCACGCTGTACAAGCCGACCGCCGAATTCGTCCGCCAGATGAAGAAAGCCAACCAGCACCCGCAGTTCATGACGCTTTCCCCGGTGGGCGCCGACCTGCTGGTCAAGGATCTCGGCGACGACGCCCGCGGCATCGGCATTTCCCAGGTCATGCCCTACCCCTGGAACGACACAACGCCGATCGTGCGCGACTACCAGAGGCTGCTTGGCAAAGACGGCAAGTTCTCGTACTACGGCATCGAAGCCTACGTCATGGGCAAGCTGATGGTCGAAGCAATTCGCAAAAGTGGCGGCAAGGATCTGAGCCGCGACAGGCTTATCAGCACACTGGAAAGCCTGCAAAACTACGACCTCGGCGGCTACCGTATCAGCTACTCGGCAAACGAACGATTCGGCTCGCGCTTTGTCGATTTGACCGTGATCGGCAACGGCGGTCGCGTCCTGCGCTAACGTACCGCCCTGATCAAAAAAAAACCCGCCAGTCATTCGGCGGGTTTTTTCATTTTCTACGGAGACTCTCAGGCACGCCGCCAGCTCGTTCCCTGTGCGCCATCCTCAAGCACCACACCCGCCGTCAGCAACTGGGCGCGAATGCGGTCCGACTCGGCATAATCCTTTCCTTTTTTAGCCGCAACGCGATCGGCGATCAAGGCTTCGATGCGTTCGACCGTCAACTCTCCTTCGATTGCCGGTGCAGCTTGCAGGAAAATCTGCGGATCCCGCTGCAGCAGACCGAGCAAAGCGGCCAACCCGCGCAATTGAGCAGCCACGCCAGGCGATTTGCTGCGATTCAGTTCAGCGGCCAGATCAAAAAGAACGGCACAAGCTTCCGGCGTATTGAAATCGTCATCCATGGCACGGCGGAAACGCACGGCATGCGCTTCGCTCCAGTCAACAGCTTGCGTATCGGCCATTACGGATTTTAGCGCCGTGTACAGGCGCGCCAGTGCGTGGCGCGCATCGTCAAGATGCACGTCGGAATAATTCAACGGGCTGCGATAATGAGCGCGCAAGATGAAGAAGCGCACGACCTCGGGATCGTATTTTTTGAGAACCTCGCGGATCGTGAAAAAGTTGCCGAGCGATTTCGACATTTTTTCATCGTCAACACGAACAAAGCCGTTGTGCATCCAGTAATTGACGAAGCTACAGTTGTGTGCGCCTTCCGACTGGGCGATTTCGTTCTCGTGATGCGGAAACTGCAAATCCTGACCGCCGCCGTGGATGTCGAAGTGTTTGCCGAGCAGGTCGGAACTCATCGCCGAGCATTCGATGTGCCAACCGGGCCGACCGTTGCCCCAGGGCGAGGCCCAGAAAGGCTCGCCTTCCTTGGCATGCTTCCACAGAACGAAATCAAGCGGGTCCTGCTTGGCGGTGTCGACCTCAACACGCTCACCGGCACGTAAATCGTCGAGCGACTTGCCCGAAAGCTTGCCGTAACCGGGGAATTTGCGCACCGAGAAATTCACATCGCCGTCAGCCGCCTTGTAGGCCAGGCCGTTCTGCTCTAGTTGACCGATCAAGCCCAGCATCTGCGGCACATATTCGGTCGCACGCGGCTCGTGATCGGGCTTTTCAACGCCCAATGCCGCGGCGTCCTGATCCATCGAATGAATGAAACGATTGGTCAGTTCGCCAATGGTTTCATTGTTTTCCAGCGCACGCTTGATGATTTTGTCATCGATATCGGTGATATTGCGCACATAGGTAACCGCCAGGCCAGACGCCCGCAACCAGCGCTGCACTACGTCAAAAACGACGAGCACGCGGGCATGGCCCAGATGGCAATAATCGTAAACGGTCATCCCGCAGACATACATGCGGACCTTGCCGGGCTCAAGGGGAACGAAATCCTGTTTTTCCCTGGCTAGGGAGTTGTAGATTTTCAACATATTCGGGCTCACGAGAGCGCCCCATCAAAACACTGGGGCGTACGGAATACTTTCGATTCGACGCGCTTCTTGTTAGAATTGCTCGATTAAGCGATCAACTTTTGCGAAGTATACCATAACGATGCGCCCAAGCTCCTCAACGCCTTCACTGGCGCGCCTTCCAGCTCTTTTCATCGGCCTGGCCCTGAGCGTCTCCGTTTCTTTTGCAATCGCCGCCGACACGCTGCCCGACATCCAGCGACTGATGAAACAAGGGCAAATGCCCCAGGCGCTCGAAAAGGTCGACGCCTACATTTCCACCAAACCAAAAGATGCTCAAGGCCGCTTCCTGAAGGGGCTGATCCTCACCGAAATGGGGCGCCCGGCTGATGCCATTCCCGTCTTCACCAAGCTGACCGAAGATTATCCGGAGTTGCCCGAGCCCTACAACAACCTCGCCGTGCTGTATGCGCAGCAGAAGCAATACGACAAGGCACGTACCGCGCTCGAAATGGCGATCAGGACGCACCCGAGCTACTCGATCGCCCACGAGAATCTCGGCGACGTTTACGCCAAGCTGGCCAGCCAGGCGTACGACAAGGCATTGCAGCTTGACTCTTCGAACAGCGTGACACAGTCCAAATTGTCGTTGATCCGCGAACTGATCAGCACGTCGACCAAGCCAGGCGTCAAGCCAACCGCCGCTGTCACGCGACCGGCAGCCGAACCGACCAAGCTTGCCGTTGCCGAGCCGGTCAAACCAGTCGCCGCACCACAGCCGCCGGCGGCGATCGTCACGCCGGTCACGCCACCGGCAAAACCGGTCGAAAAAGTGCCGGAACCAGTCAAGGTTGAAAAGCCCGCTGAGAAGGCACCAGAAATCAAGAGCGCCAGCACCGCACCGGAGAAATCCGCGCCTGGCGATGGCGGCGGCGAAACTGATGTCACCAAAGCTCTCCAGGGCTGGGCCAGCGCCTGGTCGCACAAAGACGTAAAGGGCTACCTCAGCTACTACGCGAGCGACTTCCAGACGCCGAACAGCATGCCACGCAAGGCGTGGGAGGCCGAACGCACCCAGCGCATCGACAAGCCGGGCAAACTGCAGGTCAGCGTTGACGACATCAAGGTTTCACTGTCCGGCGACAAGGCAACGGTTCGCTTCAGGCAGCACTACAGTTCCGCGTCACTCAAAACCTCCGCGAGCAAGACCGTGGTCTTCGTTCGATCCGGCGGCAAATGGCTGATTCAACAGGAACGCGTCGGCTGATGCGGCGAGTTGCGCTCGCCATTACTCTGATTGCCGTCTGTACGACGGGGCCAGCGGTGCCCGCTGCGGGCGACCGGCCCACGACACCCGCTACATTTTCTGACTCCGGCCCCGAACCGCAACTCTCCCGGATTTTTCGCGAGATCGAGAAGAACCACTTCGACACTGCGCTGGAACAGACCGAACTACTGCTCCGGCAATACCCGAACTTTCGTCTGGGCCACCTGATCAAGGGCGATTTGCTGCTCTCTCGCAGCAGGCCGATCCTGACGCTGGGTAACGCCGACAACGCCCCTCAGGAAAAACTCTCCGATTTGCGCGATGAAGCGGCTGCCCGTCTCAAAGCCTACCGTGACAAGCCGGCCACGACGAACAACGTGCCGCGTTACCTGCTGCAAATGCAAGCGGATCAGAAGCACGCAATTGTCGTCGACACGCAAAAATCGCGGCTCTACCTTTACCAGAACGACAATGGCCGACCGCGCTTCGTCGCCGACTACTACATCACGCACGGCAAACTCGGCGCCGACAAGATGCGCGAGGGCGACAAAAAAACACCGGTCGGTGTTTATCACGTCACATCCAGCCTGCCGCTCAAGAAACTCGGCGATTTTTACGGCAGTGGCGCGTTCCCGATCAACTACCCCAACGAATGGGACAAGCGGCAGGGAAGAAACGGACACGGCATCTGGCTGCACGGCACGCCGTCCGACACCTTCTCACGCCCGCCGAAAGCCTCCGACGGCTGCGTCGTACTGGCCAACAACGACCTCGACGCGCTGTCGAAGAATCTGCAGGTTGGGCTCACCCCGGTCATCATCAGCAATTCGATCGAATGGCTTTCCTTTGACGACTGGCAAGCCGAACGCAGCGCACTCAACAAAAAAATCGATGACTGGCGCGCTGACTGGGAAAGCAA
>CAJAHZ010000457.1 GCA_903939665.1 uncultured Pseudomonadota bacterium
GGCCATCTTCGGTTTTCGGGATCAGCAAGGCCTGTTTTCCGGGCAGGAATGCGGCGTCGAAAACCAGATGGATTCCCTGGCTGGGGGTGAGCAGCGGCGCCGCGTTTGGGTCGTCGAGCCGACGTACGCTGTCGGCGTGAACGCCGGTGGCATTGATCACGACTTTGGCGCGGATTTCGAATTTCTCGTCGCTTTCGTCGTCCCGCGCCCAAGCGCCAACGATGCGGCCGTCCGCCTTGATCAGTTGGGTCGTCGGCAGATAGTTGAGGCAGATTGCGCCGAGATCGGTAGCGGTGCGCATCAGCGTGACAGCGAGGCGCGCGTCGTCGAACTGGCCGTCCCAGTAACGAATGCCGCCGCACAGCGATTCGCTGCGCAGACCGGGCAGGGCGGCGAGCATTTCCTGTTTGTCGAGTCGGCTTGATGCGTCGAGGTTGTGCCAGCCGGAGAGGGTGTCGTAGAGTTTGAGGGCGGCAGCGTAGAACAGGCGGTCGAAGGTGCTCCAGGCGGGGATGACGAAGGCCAGCGGGTGCACGAGGTGTGCGGCGTTTTTCAGCAGGTATGAGCGTTCGCGCAGCGCATTGCGCACCAGTCCGAGGTCGCCCTGGCGCAGGTAGCGCACGCCGCCGTGAATCAGCTTGGTGCTGCGCGACGAGGTGCCCGAGGCGAAATCGCGGGCTTCGATGAGCAGTGTGCGATAACCGCGTGCCGCGGCATCGACTGCGGTACCCAGCCCGGTGGCGCCGCCGCCGATGATCAGGATGTCCCAGTTCTCGCCTTTGCGCAGCGCGGCAAGGCGGTCTTCGCGATTTGATTGAGTGGACATCAGCCGGTCTCCGCCCCGGCTTCTCCCCCGGGTTCTACCCAGTTGCGCGATCGTTCGACCGCGCGGCGCCAGTGGGCGATGAGTGCAGTGCGCTGTTCGCTGTGCATGGCGGGTTCGAAGCGGCGTTCGGGACGCCACAGGGTCTCCAGTTCGGTTTCGTCCTGCCAGAAACCCACCGCCAGCCCGGCGAGGTAGGCGGCGCCAAGGGCTGTGGTTTCGGTGATGCGCGGGCGCACCACTGGCACACCAAGCAGGTCGGCCTGAAATTGGAGGAGCAGGTTGTTGCTTGCTGCGCCGCCATCAACGCGTAGTTCGCTCAGGCGTTCGCCGGAATCCTTCTGCATCGCGTGGAGGACTTCGGCGCTCTGGAAGGCGATGGCTTCGAGCGCGGCACGGGCGATGTGAGCGCGCGTCGTGCCGCGTGTCATGCCGAGCAGGGCGCCGCGGGCGTAGGGATCCCAGTGCGGAGCGCCGAGGCCGGTGTGGGCTGGCACCAGATAGACACCACCATTGTCCGGAACGGATGCGGCAAGTGCCTCGATTTCATTGGCGTGGGTGATCATGCCAAGGCCGTCACGCAGCCATTGCACGGTGGCGCCGCCCATGAAGACGCTGCCTTCGAGCAGGTAGGTGGTATGCCCGGCGCGTTGCCAGCCGACGGTGCTGAGCATGCGGTGTGTTGAAGGCATCGGCAGCTCGCCGGTATTCATCAGTAGGAAGCAGCCCGTGCCGTAGGTGTTCTTGGCCATGCCGTGCGTCAGGCAGGCCTGGCCGAAGGTGGCTGCCTGCTGGTCGCCGGCGATGCCGGTGATTGGCACCGGCGCGCCCAGCCATTGGGCATCGACGGTGGTGATCGGCGCGCTGCTGTCGACCACCGTTGGCAATACGGTCGCCGGGATGTCCAGTAGGGCCAGCAGTTCGTCATCCCAGCAGCGGCGACGAATATTGAAGAGCAGGGTGCGCGACGCGTTCGATGCGTCGGTAACGTGGCTGCGACCGGCCGAGAGTTTCCACGCCAGCCAGCTGTCGATGGTGCCGAAGGCCAGCTGGCCGCGTTCGGCACGGGCGCGTGCGCCGGGGATGTGGTCAAGCAGCCATTTGAGTTTGGTGCCGGAAAAATAGGCGTCGAGCACGAGGCCGGTGCGCTGGCGGAACAGTTCGGCGTGGCCGGCGGCAATCAGTTCGTCGCAATACGCGGCGGTGCGCCGGTCCTGCCAGACGATGGCGTTGTGGAGCGGTTCGCCGGTGGCGCGATCCCACAAGACGGTTGTTTCACGCTGGTTGGTGATGCCGACGGCAGCGATGCTGCTGGCCGGGACATGGTTCTCGCGCAAGACGGCACGCGCAACGGCCAGCTGCGTTTGCCAGATTTCATTCGCATCGTGTTCAACCCAGCCGGGTTGCGGGTAATGCTGGGCGAATTCCTGCTGCGCGAGGCCGCAGATGCTGCCGCTGCGGTCGAAGAGGATGGCGCGTGAGCTGGTCGTTCCCTGATCGAGAGCGAGAATGAATTGCCGGCTGGAAGAGTTGGGAGCGTTGGACATTGCGCGTTCCGGAAAACGGTGTCGCGCCAGTATAGCGAGGTGACCGGTGATGCGCTTCAGTTCAGGACGATGCGTTCGGCGATCCAGCGTTTGAAGTCGATGACTTTCGGGTCGTAGCGGTCGTAGGCCATCAGGCTTTGCCCGAATACGTAGGCGTAAAGCAGCAGGCTGCGGCTCTTTGCCTCGGCGTCCGAGAGTCCGCTGGCGATGAATAGTTTGCGCGTGCATTCGAGCCGGTAGGTGTCCACTTCTTCAACCACCGCCGCCGCCTGCGCATCGCGTCGTGCCCATTCGCGCACCGCGAGTTCGATCGAGATGCCTTTGCGATTGCGGTTGGCGCTGTACACCTCGATGACGTGCGTGAGCTGTTCGCGTTCCTTGCCCGGTGCGCCGCTCGTCTGCTTGTTGATGTCGCGGATGCGGCCTTCCTTCCAGGTGTGCAGCACGGCGTTGAAGAGGTCCTGCCGGTCCTTGAAGTGCCAGTAAAAGCTGCCTTTGGTGACGCCAAAACTCTTGGCCAGCACCTCGACGCGCATGCCTTCCATGCCCTGATCGGCAAGCACGTCGATCGCCGCCTCTATCCATCCCTTGCGGTCCAGCTGGACACGGGGAGCGCGGAGCGTGCGTGGTTTGGGTTTTTCCGGATTCATCGCCCCTCGGCTCTCTCTTGTGACGCGAAGATGGAACAATATTTCAAACGATCGTTTAATATTCTTGACAGGCATTCGTCCGTACGGTACCGTATGCTTGTCCATACCGTAGGGTATGGCTTATTGTCGGGTCAGAAGGCGGCGATGTCAAATGTTGCTGCCAGGTTTTTCGGGCCAGGGACTGGCGTCAGCCTGTGATTCGATCGGGCAAGCTGCCATAATTGCGGCTGATGAATTTGTGATGTGGTCATAAAGGAGAGTAGCTTTGAAGATCCTCGTTCCAGTCAAGCGTGTGGTTGATTACAACGTCAAGGTGCGCGTCAAGGCTGACGGCAGTGGCGTTGATCTCGCCAACGTCAAAATGTCGATGAATCCGTTCGACGAAATTGCGATTGAAGAGGCTATTCGGCTGCGTGAGGCCGGCATTGCGACTGAAGTGATCGCCGTCTCGGCGGGCCTGGCCGGCTGCCAGGAAACCCTGCGCACGGCAATGGCGATTGGCGCCGACCGTGGCATCCTGATCGAGACCGACGTCGAATTGCAGCCGCTGGCCGTCGCCAAGCTGCTCAGGGCCGTTTGCGAAAAGGAGCAACCGCAGCTGGTGCTGTGCGGCAAGCAGGCGATCGATGACGACGCCAATCAGACCGGCCAGATGCTCGCCGCGCTGATGGGCTGGCCGCAGGCTACCTTTGCTTCCAAAGTGGTCGTTGCCGGCAGCCTCGCCACCGTGACCCGCGAAGTCGATGGCGGTCTGGAAACCATCGAAGTTTCTCTGCCGGCCGTTGTGACGACCGATCTGCGTCTGAACGAACCGCGTTACGCGACATTGCCGAACATTATGAAGGCGAAGAAGAAGCCGCTGGATGTGACCAATCCGGCAACGCTCGGCGTCGATGTGGCGCCGCGCCTGAAAACACTGAAGGTTGCCGAGCCGGCCAAGCGCAGCGCCGGCGTCAAGGTGGCCGATGTCGCCGATCTGGTGGCTAAACTCAAGAACGAAGCGAAGGTGATCTGATCATGGCCATTCTCGTTATTGCTGAACACGACAACGCTTCGATCAAGCCGGCGACGCTCAATGCGGTGACTGCAGCGGCGAAGATTGGCGGCGAAATTCATCTGCTGGTGGTTGGTAGCGGTTGCGCAGCGGCAGTCTCGGCTGCGGCGAAGGTCGCTGGCGTGACCAAAGTCTGCGTCGCCGATGCGCCGCATTACGCGGATCAGTCGGCTGAAGATATCGCTGCGCTGGTTATCGCCAATGCGGCCGGCTACAGCCACATCATTTCTCCGGCGACCACCGGCGGCAAGAACTTCATGCCGCGCGTTGCCGCACTACTCGACGTGGCGCAGATTTCAGACATCGTCGCGGTCGAGTCGGCGGATACCTTCGTGCGTCCGATCTATGCCGGCAATGTGCTGGCGACCGTGCAATCGGCGGATGCCGTCAAGGTCATCACCGTGCGCACGACGGCTTTCGAAGCGGCGGCTGAAGGCGGTTCTGCCAGCATCGAAAATCTGGTGGCAACCGCCGATTCGGGCAAGAGCAAGCTGGTGGGGCGTGAACTGACCAAGTCCGAGCGTCCTGAGCTGACCGCCGCCAAGATTATCGTGTCGGGCGGTCGCGGTCTCGGTAATGGCGAAAATTATCACAAGCTGCTTGAGCCGCTGGCCGATAAACTCAATGCCGCGCTTGGCGCTTCGCGTGCGGCGGTCGATGCCGGCTTTGTGCCAAACGACTATCAGGTCGGCCAGACCGGCAAGATCGTCGCGCCGCAGCTTTACATCGCCATTGGCATTTCGGGGGCGATCCAGCATCTGGCGGGCATGAAGGACAGCAAGGTGATTGTCGCCGTCAACAAGGATCCGGAAGCGCCGATTTTCCAGGTGGCGGATTACGGGCTGGTCGGCGATTTGTTCGAGGTCGTTCCGGCGCTGGTGGCGGCGCTTGGCTGACCGACGCTCGAAGCGGGGCGACGAACTTGCCCGATGGCGGGCGACTCGTCGCCCGGCCAGCGTTTCAGCGCGGATGGGGCGTATAGTGGGCGTTCCGTCAGGCCTTTGATTGCTCCGATTCCGCTCATTTTGATGCTGCCAAAAACCTTGCCAAGAATTCACCGTTTTTTGTTGAGTGTCGCTGCGCTGATGACGCTTCTTGCGGCATCCGAGGCGCGTGCCCTTGTCTTCGGTGAGATTCGCAGCAGTTCTCGCTTCGGTGAATTGCTGCACGCCGAAATTGAAATTGAAGAGGATGCGAGCGACCGCTTTGATGCCAGCTGCGTCAAGCTCTATCGCCCGCTGCAGGCGAGTGCCGATTTGCCGTGGATCACCGAGGCCCGATTGAGTTTTCGGCGCGAAGACGGCAAGGGCAAGCTCTATATTTCGTCTGACCGACCGCTGCGTGATCCGGTTGTGCAGATTGGCGTCCAGTCGTCATGCATCGGTGGGCGGGTGTGGCGCGATTACACTTTTCTGGTGTCGCCGGCAGTGGCTGCCAGCCGTGAGCCATCAGTCGCGCCGTCGGCGCGGCCAGTGCCAGCGGCAACACCAGCGCCCGCGGTATCGACGCGGAAAATTGATCGAGTGACGATCGTTGCCCCGCACGTCATGGACGCAAAGGCGGGTGCCAAGGAGCCGTCGTTGCGTCTGGCCAGCTGGGATGCCGCTGATCCCGTCCGCCAGTCGCGTACAAGCTCACGCGGTGTCATCGACAGTGTCTTGCCCTTGCGCATGAGCGTCGACCTGTCCGCGGCGGATTCGTCGAGCGAGCTGGCGCGTGATGTGTTGCGGCTTGAGTATCGCATGCTCAAGGCGCTGCATGAGCAGGCCGACAGCCAATTGGCGCTTGCTGAAAAATTGCGTCAGATGGAGACCGGTGCCGGTGAGTTGAAGGCCGTCGCTCAGCGTCTTGGTGCAACGGATGCTTTGCTGCCAACGCCAACGCCAACGGTGTCTGTGCCTTCGGAACCGATGCCCACAAGTGCTTTGCCTGCGCCGACAGAGCCTGCGCCTGTCGCCCTGCGTGTTGTTCCGAAAGCGCCACCGGAAGCCATCGCGCCTGAAACGAGTGCCGACGCTGCCGATGGGCTTGTCTATGTCGGGCTAGGCGCCGTACTGCTCTTTGTTTTGGTGATCGCCATGCGTCGGCGGCGTGAGGCGGTGCTTGTCGAACCGGTGCTGCCGATGCATGCGCCGACGCTCATTGCCGAGCATCCGGAGTTTTTGCGAACGCCAGAGCAAGCGCTGGCCGAGCCGTCGGTGGACGATGGGCCTGAGAATATGCCGCTGCCCGAGCCGGCTGCCGCTGCTTTGGCGGTGCCGCCGTCCCCCGAGAGCCAGGGGCTTACGCCAGTCATGGAGCTTGCCGAGATCATGTTGTCCTTCGGGCGCGTCAACGGGGCGGCACAAACGCTGCAGGAATACCTTGAGACGGACCCCAAAGCGGCGCTGGAGCCGTGGATGCGTCTGCTGGAAATTTATCGCGATAACGGAATGCGCGCCGACTTCGATGCGGTGGCGACCAACCTTCATCACAATTTCAACGTCGAAGTTGTGCACTGGGACGCTGCGGCATCGGGTGAACGCGTCGAGATGTCGCTGGAACTGCTGCCTCATATCC
The DNA here is from genome assembly GCA_903939665.1 of uncultured Pseudomonadota bacterium. Classification (GTDB taxonomy): domain Bacteria; phylum Pseudomonadota; class Gammaproteobacteria; order Burkholderiales; family Rhodocyclaceae; genus CAJBIL01. The sequence goes on from CAJAHZ010000457.1 coordinate 6,634, forward strand.
GTGACCAGATCGATACGCTTTGGGGCAAGCCCGAGTGTTTCGATTATCTGCAACGATTGTTGCGCGATAACCGCGACGGTGAGCGTGGTGGATTCACGCTACCGGTGGTAAAGGAAATTTTATTGTTGATTGATCTGATGGTGGCTGAAAAAGCTGCCGCTGAATAGTGACTCACCAAAGGAGAATGGAATGAGCGAGTACATCGCCCCGGTGCGTGATATGCAGTTTGTCCTCAAGGAGCTCGCCGGGCTGGACCAAGTCGCTCGATTGCCGGGCTGCGAAGAGGCGACGCCGGATCTTGTTGATGCCATATTGGAAGAGGCCGCCAAGTTCGCCGAGGGCGTTCTTTCGCCGCTCAACAGGCTGGGCGATCAGGAAGGCGCCAAGTGGCACGACAAGGCGGTGACCATGCCGAAGGGCTTCAAGGAAGCCTACAAGTTGTTCGCTGATAGCGGCTGGACGGCGCTGCAGTGCGAGCCGGAGTGGGGTGGGCAAGGCTTGCCCAGGCTGGTCGGCGCCGCCGTCACCGAAATGTGGAAGTCGGCCAACCATGCCTTTTCTCTTTGCCCGCTGCTGACCACCGGCGCCATCGAAGCGCTGGCGCTGGCCGGGTCAGACGCGTTGAAGAAGACCTATCTTGAGAAGATGGTGAACGGCCAATGGACCGGCACGATGAACCTGACCGAGCCGAACGCCGGTTCCGACCTCGCCGCCGTGCGTACGCGTGCCGAGCCGCAGGCTGACGGCAGCTACCGGATTTTCGGGCAGAAGATTTTCATCACTTACGGTGATCACGACATGGTGGAGAATCTTGTCCACCTTGTTCTTGCCCGCACGCCAACCGCGCCGGAGGGCGTCAAGGGCATTTCGCTGTTCGTCGTGCCGAAGTTCATGGTCAATGCCGACGGCAGTCTGGGTGAGCGCAACGACGCTTATTGTGTGTCGATCGAACACAAACTCGGCATCCAC